>CABRZL010000027.1 GCA_902475435.1 uncultured Eubacteriales bacterium
CCCGCGCGAAATGAAGCCCGGGGCTATTCTATTGACAGCCCCGGATCGTTTCATGTTGATTAAGCAAAAAAGAAGCCTGCCGTCATATCAAGATAATTCTGACCGCTGTACTGGGGATACTGTCTGCCGACTTCTGCTTTAAAAGCGTCCGCATTCTTGCAGTTTGCCGCAATCTGTTTCAGATTTTCCAGATAAGCAATTTTTGTCTTCGCGTCCTTCAAATCTTCGGGCGTATAGTGGGAAGTCAGAATCAGATCATACCCCTTTTGAATATAGCTTTCCAGTTCTGCGATCATGGCATTGGCATGTCCCGCTCCCGCCACGATGGAGTGGCAGTCATGTCCGAGCATATGGGTATAAACTGCGTTGATTTCCGGAATTTCTATATCAAATGCCTCGTTCGTCTGCTTTATGATAAAATCAATGCCACCGATTGTCACTTTGCCCTCGCCGATTACACTGGTAATCTTATGGATGGAGCTATCAAAGATTTCACCAAATGTGCCTGTAAACTGATCCACCAAAGCCTTTCCACCGCCGTTTTTCATATAATCAATGGCATTCTTCGTTGCATACTTCGGTACATCGGGCAGAAATGTTGCACCTGCACCATGATACGCAATCAGCATCCCCTCAACTTCGACATTCTTCAGATATTCGGCAAGCTCTTTATTATTGTCAAAGAAGCAGGGCGATTCAATGATAACCGCTTTTCCGTTTTTCTCAACAACAAACACTTCATCACTAATAAAGTCGTTGGTTTTATATGCATGCAGCTTGATGGAACCAAAGTCATAAATATTCATTTCGCCCTTGGCAAGCATTACTGTTTTAAATGTATTTTTATTCATAATAAATTCCTCCTCGTCTTTTAGGGACTTTTTATTCAGCTACCACACTGAAGCGCTGTTGAATGTGTTTACCGGTCTCAGCCTCGTCGATCATGGCGATGGCATAGTCTGCATAGCTGATGACGCTTTCGCCTTTGGAATTGAGCGTCAGCTCTTCACCGCCCAGAATGTATTTACCGGTACGGGCTCCATCTGCTTGAAAGTCTCCAGCAGGACTCAAGTAGGTCCACTTGACATCCTTGCGCTGGCGCAGTTCACCCAGCGCCTTTGCCATCGCCGCAGCAAGAGGCTTGAAAGCGTCCGGAAAATCTGGGCTATCAGATAAACAGGCAGTGTGTTCAGAATTGACATACAGGCTGCCTGCGCCGCCGACTACCAACAGGCGGATATCCGTACCAGAAAGAACATCGCACAGATGTTTCAGGGAAGTGCTGTGCTGTGGTAGCACATCCTCTGTCCACGCACCAAAAGCATCAATGACAACATCGCTGTTTTGGAGATCATCTAAGGTCAGGTCAAACAAATCTTTGACAATGACCTTTGCCCCTTCAGGCGCCTTGCCGCTTTGGCGAACCACGGCTGTAACTTCGTGACCTCTAGACAGGGCCTCCTTCACCAGTTTCGAACCCTGCTTACCTGCTGCGCATACCACTGTGATTTTCATTGTTGTTTCCTCCTTATCGCTACTTTGGCTACTGCCAAATAATCTCTTGAAGATATTCATTTAGGATATTATCTTCTGCTGTTAAATTGTTTCAGGCTTAGGATCGGCCGTCCTTCATAGCTCTTGACTATAGTATAAGTAGGTGGAACGAGCATGTAAAGTAAGCACAATAATGTGCTATAGTTACCAAATAGATACTAACGGACAGTTACCTGGAAGAAACAATTGCATAATTTCAAGGCTTATTGCGTTTTTCAGTTTGAAAAAAATTTTTTGAAATTTTTTGTTTTGGCCGGGAATCATTTGCTTCAAACAAGAAAACAGCCTGCTGATCTGGTCAGCAAGCTATTCAATATTCATCCTTATGCGCTTAACAGCGGGAGCAAAACGGTTTTTATCATGCAAGCAATGCCTCCGAATCGTCCCCTTGACTTGATCTGGCTATAATATTATACTAATTCCATAGAGCTTTTTATATAGTAAGCATAAAAAAGTACTGCAACTGCGAAAAAGAAACTATTGTGCATTTGGGTAAGTTGGAGGTAATACAATGACGGCACAAACAACGAAAAAAGAATTACCGGCTTGTCCGGTAGAAACAACATTAACGCTTATTGGAGATAAATGGAAAGTTTTGATTTTGCGCGATTTAATGCCCGGAACAAAAAGATTTGGAGAACTGAAAAAGTCCATTGGCAACGTCTCACAGAAAGTATTGACCGCACAGCTGCGCGATATGGAGAAAAATGGTCTGCTCACACGCACTGTCTTTCCTGAAGTCCCACCAAGAGTCGAATATTCGCTTACAGAGTTAGGCAGAAGTCTAAAGCCAATTTTGGACGCGATGTCAAATTGGGGCGAGGGGTATAAGGCTGCACAAAGCTAAAATAGCTGGTATCCGCCATGGATACCAGCTATTTTTGTGTAGGAAACCATGAAATAGTTGCATAATTGAATAGAGTTTGAACAATCATAACCACCGGTAGGACCAGTGGTTATGATTGTTCAATGCCCTTATAGAACTACAGCAAAAGCCAGCGCCCTTTGGGCGCTGGCTTTTGGAGCTGCCCTGGCGGCACGGCTCCATTTATCCGATACATTGATAGACCGATCCCGGCCGCTTTGGCAGACCTTCTTCAGTAAAATAATCCTCCAGAATTTCTTCTAAAAAGATCCTGGCTTTCAATAGATCCCGCTGGTGAGGACGGCGATCCAGATTCCGATGCCAAGGGGCAGCCGAAAACTCAGGCGGGACAGACTGCATGCCTCCCTGCTGTTTATCCACGACCGCCTGATGCAGCAGCGCCATGACGTCCTCTGAAAAACCGGAAAAGGCTGCACTCTGGGGACTACGCTCATATTTTCCGATCAGCTGTGCAATTTCGCTGGGCGGCATGGACAGTTCCAGAGCCAATAGGTCAATGGTGCTCTTGGATTCCTTGCGGCCCGGGCAGGCAAATTTCCCAATGACGTCCACAAACAGATACTGAAGATACATGCTTTCCGTCTCCAGCGTTGGCAGAACCTCGCAGGGGCCGTAGGTCTCTCCAGAGTAAGTGGCAAACACAATGCCAAGAGGCGACTGCACCGGTCGGAACAGCGATCCCGGAAAAATCATCTGGTTGCTGTAGAGCCGGGGCGGATTGACATCCACCAGCGCCAGGTGCTTTGTAACCAAGGGCGATGGGCCCCCTGAAATGACCGGAGTCCCCAACAATACCAAATCATAGTGATCCAGATAGATCCGCTGCGCCTCCAAGTCGGTGTTGTCTTCCAGATGTATTTGTTTTGTTTCCCATTGAAACTCCTTCAGCACCTGGGAGAATGTCTTTGCAATTTTCTCGGTATTGCCCATGCTTGAGGCATATAAAATCAATGCGCTATTACTCATGGTCAGCCCCTTCCCCGGGTTTGCGCCCGGCATAGTGATTTCGATATTGGCTGGGGGTCATTCCGGCCACCCGCCGAAACAGCGTCAAAAAATAGCTGTAGTTTTCATACCCTACCCGCAGGGCCACCTCCCCCACAGACAACGTGGTGTTTTCCAAAAGCCCAAAGGCCAGCTTCATCCGCTCCTGCAAAATATATTCGGAGATGCTCATCCCCACTTCCTGCCGGAACAGGCGGGCCAGATGGTTTTGGCTCAGATGCACGTTGTCGGCAATGTCCTGCCGGGTAAGACTGCTGCCCAAATGCGTCTGAATATAATTTCTGGCCTGCTGTGTATAGTTCTGGCTTTTCCGCCGCTCTGACAGGTGGGAGGACAGCGCCGTCACCGCGGTAAAAATCCAGATCACCGTATTGCCGATGGAATTCGGCGCATCGCGAAAAATATCCATGCTCTCCCGGCGGCTGAACAGCATATGCGCCGGCACATGCTTCTCCGCCATCACACTGTAGAGCATCTGTATGAAGTCCTGGTTGAACTGGTGCAGGGGAAATGCGCCGATCCGACTGCCGTCTTTGGCAAAATACTGCTCTGCATGCAAAAGCAGCCGGTCGTACTGTTCGTCCAGCAGGAGATATTTCCACTGCTCCAGCAGCTGGGTGGGGATATTTTGCTCCTGCATGGAATAGCCCAGCCAGAGAATTGGAATATTGGATACTGTTTCCCTCTCCAGAGAAAAAAGCCGGTCCACCATATGTCCCAGGGCCTGCGCTGCAACAGGTTCCCCGATACAGCAGGCAATCTCACACATGAGGGTTTCCCCACAGGCAACAAGCACGGCGTGGCATCTGGCATATGCCTGCTGTGCCGAATCGCCGTCTGCAATGATTGCTAACAGATGGGTCTCATCCAGCCACAGGCAGCCGCCGCCGGTATCTGCCTGGATTAGATGACTCCGAACATGTTCTTCGACGAAATGAAGGGTGCTTCGCTTGGTTCTCCAGTCCGTGCTTCCGTTCCATTGGCGGATACTGACCACCACCGGAAGCACCGGTTCCGGCAAATGTTCTTCCGCAGTTCCATTCAAAAGTAGTTGCTCCCATTTGGCATCCGAACCGGAAGCAGATACGTCAGACCGCGGTGTCACGGGATTCACCTCCTGCCTGTCAATCCTACTGTTATTGTAATCCCTCTTGTCTTTCATTGCAAGTGTACAGCGGGGACTGCGGAAAGAATCCGCAGTCCCCTTCCGAACATCTTACTGTGATTTGCTGCGATTTTGGAGCGACAACGTCAAGCCATATAGGCGTCGTAGACTTCCTGATAGATCTCAATCACGCGGTCAATCCCAAAGCCCTCCATCTGCTGGATATAGGCATCCCAATTGTCCAGGGAATCGGCGCCGATGATAAACTCTGTGATCTTACCTGTGGCATAGGTCATGAGATCCCCCATAATCCCCGACATCTCAGAGGCCTGCTCTGCATTCAGCTCTGTGGTGGGCATAGCGTACGCATCGTCGGTGTTGGAATCCCAGACGCCGCGGGCGGCATTTTCTTTCTCGGAGTAGGCAATGTCATTGCGGCTCTCGTCCTCCAGGAAGGGGCCGATGGTCAATGTGTACATGACCTGAGCCTCCCGCATGCTGTGTTCGGGATTGTTGTAGACCAGCTCGGAGTACTGCGGATCGCCGTTTGCGTCGTATTCCAGCCCTTCGCCTTCAATGCCGTAGTTGCACAGGAGGCTTCCCTCCTCAGTGAAAAAGAAGTCGATAAACTGAAGCGCCAGCTTAGGATCGTCACAGCCGGTGGTGATGGCAAAAGTCTGACCGCCGATGAGGGTCTTTTTGCTGGCAAAGTGCAGGGTCTGCCCCTCTTCCATCACCGGGGCGGCGATGGCCTGAATATCTGCATTTTCCTCGTTAATCTGAGACTGGATCAGTTCGATCTGGAAATAGTCGTGCAGCCATACCCCGCATTGTCCAGTGGTGGTTTTGCTGGAGTCGATACCATGGCCGGTATTTTCAATATAGTAGTCGGCACCGATCAGGCCCTCGGAATACCACTGGTTCATGAGCGTCAGATACTCCTTGAATCCGTCCTCGACCCAGCCGAACTTCACTTCGTCGTCGACCACATACACAGGATAAGTGCCCATAAATGCGGCATATACGCCGTAGACGTCAAATGCAGAACAGATTTCATTGCCGTCCAGAATGCCGGTGTAACCCAGGCCCAGCGGTTCCACTGCGCCCTTCTCCTCCTTGAAGGCAATCAGCACATCGTGGAGTTCGTCCAGAGTGGCGGGCTGTTCCATGCCAAGATCCTCCAGCCAGTCATTCCGGATCACCAGTCCGGTACTGGAGCGGGTATAGTCCGCCATAATGCGGTTGATCTCCACAATCTTACCGCTGCTGGTAGCGGCTCCCGCCAGGGTGGCTTCATCCTGATGGATCAGGGCGTTGTAGTTGGGGGCGCAGGTTTCGATCATATCCGTCAGATCCACCAGCACCTCCTCATCCACGGCCTTATCCAGGCCGCCAGTATAATAGCTTCCGGCATTCTGAAACAAATCCGGATAGTCCCCAGAGGCCACCAGCAAGTTGAAGTTGTCATTGGCTGTGGTGACCGACTGGAGCATAAAGCGCAGGCTCACGCCCGTCCTTTCCTCTACCGCCTGGAGGACGTTGCTTTTGCCATTGCCCAAATATTCCTGCATGATGTCCGCAAGATCCCCGGGGAAGGAATACCACAAGGAAAAGGTCACTGGTTCTTCCGTCAGCGGATATGTAACCTGTGGGATTTCCTGTATTTCTGCGGAATCCTCCACAGAGCTGGATGCTTCAGCGGACTCCATGTCGGATACAGCGGATGCTTCGGGCGACGGCGTATCCGCTACTGTCGTGGTTTCGGATACGGAAGAAACAGACGGCGATTCTGCAGAAGAATCGGTATTCCCACCACAACCGGAAACCAGTGCTGTCAGCATGGTCAGGATCAACAGAACTGCCAGCAAATTCTTTTTCATTTTAAACCTCCTTAACTGATGCAGATGTACTCGCCGCCGTATTCCCTGCGGCCCTCCGGTGTTGGGAAGTAGCCCTTTACCAAATTCCGCACAAAGATCTTTGCGGCTTCCTTGTCGTCCCCGTTGGGACGCTGTTCCCGCTTCATGGGATTGACGCCGGCCTTCCTAACCATCGCCTTTTCTTCTGGGCTCATCTTCGCCATCTCCGGCGGCTCATGGATGGGTCCCTGTTCTCCCATATTGGCCGCCTGACGAATTTTCCCCAGAATATGAGGCGGGTATTTCCGAAATTCTTCCGCCTTGGGGTCCTTTTTAAAGCGCGCCAGCAGTTCCGACGCCAGATCCACGGAGATATTCAGGTCGTCGGCAATGGTATCTACCGAGGCGTGATGCAGTTCCGTACCCAAACACGCAAATTGGCCGATTGTCTGAATATAGAGATTTTCCAGATACAGCTTCTCGATAGCCAGGGTTGCCAGGCACTCGCTTGGCCCCGTGGACGTACCGCCGTAAGTACAGAATTCCACCGCATACGGTGCATACTCCGGATTCTCCGGCCGTTTCAGACCGGGCATGATGAGCCGGTCTGAGTACATCCGCGGCGGCATGGAGGCAGTCAGCCCCAGATTTTTTCCAACGAGTGTGGACGGCAGACCGGCCATAATCGGACTTCCCAAAAACAGAAGGTCATACTCGTCAAAGAAAACAGGGTTTTCCACAAAATTGGTCTTGTTGGTGATCTTCAGCAGATCTACAGTCCATCCCATCTCTTCCAGGGCTTCCTGGAAGCAGACAGCAATTTTTTCCGTATTTCCGGTAACCGAGACATAGAGAATCAGCGCTTTTCTTAGCATATGGCGTTCATCCTTTCCAGTAAAATTTCTGGTTTTAGTATACCTTTGTCCAAAACGGAAGCGTAGAAACAATTCGGACTTTTCAACTGCAAAAATTGTGCATTTGCAGAATTGCACAATTTTTGCACTGGGAATCATGGATTTCTGCAAGTCAAAATTCCGGGATTCTCTTATAATGAAATCAGCAAATCAGAAAGGAGACGCAGGATGAACGGAACCTATGAAACAATGCTGCCCCTGCCCGGCGGCAAACGGAAATGCTGCATGCAGCTCGCACAGGAAGGCAACTCCTTGACAGGCTACCTCACCAATCCCTATACCCCGGAGGAACGCTGCCTAATTTACGATGGCTCCGTCCACGGGGACAGTCTGGTGTGGAAAGCCATGGTGGGCCGCACGGAATTTGTACTGGAGGGCACTTCGGAGCAGGACGGCCTGCATCTGACCCTGACCACCCATGAGACCATTCCCCTGGAGCCTGGCAGACGTCTGACCGGAAAAACCGGCGAACTGGCCGGGGAATACCTGGTGGGGGTCTATTCGCCCGGCGGGGTCAAGGAAAATCATGTATGCATCACCGGCGCACCTGGCAACTACGGCGGTGAGATGTTCTGTCTCATGGACGAAAAAACGCTGGCGTTCCTGAAAACCCATATGCCCAACATGCCGAGGTCAGCTCCAACACTACCGCAGCTTGGCGACAAAATGGACGTCAATCCTTTTCTCTCTGTCACCGGAGACGCCGCAGCCTTTGAAATCACAACCCGGACGGGGAGCGGCTCCCTGTTCGTATTTACTGGCAGCGTATCCGGAGACGCCATCGCTATGACACTGCATGTAACGGATGTCAGCGACGGTCTTCTGGCGAAGAAACAACTCTGACACATCAATTTGGGGCTGTGTCCCCTCTAGGAGGTAACTAGTATGGCAATCAAACGAAAGGGTCTTATTCTGTATGCATCCGTCACCGGAAACACGGAAAAGGTGGCAAAAGCCTTTGGAAAGGCTTTTGAAAACGTGGGCTGGACCTATGATCTAATTAAAATCGACAAAAAGACGAATTTTAAGGCCAATCCCGTCTATTTTGACGACTATGACTTTGTCTGCTTGGGCAGTCCCGTCATGGCCGGACTTCCGG
Organism: uncultured Eubacteriales bacterium; assembly: GCA_902475435.1. Lineage (GTDB taxonomy): Bacteria > Bacillota > Clostridia > Oscillospirales > Oscillospiraceae > HGM13006. The sequence goes on from CABRZL010000027.1 coordinate 8,423, forward strand.
CGCCGGCCATCGGAAGAGTGCTGGGCCTGACACAGCCGGAACCTCCCCGTATGTGGAGCAGCGGCATGGGGCCAGGCATGGATATGCAGGGGATCAATCCGGACGACGTCAAGGGCGTTGTGTTCGCCACTTATGCCGGCGCCATCCGGGAGGCATATTCCACCCTGGCCGTGGAGAAGCAGTATTTGGAATGCCTGCGGCTGAAGATCGTCGGGCAGTTCTCCTGCCCCGGCGGAGAGATTTCCCATATGGCGGTGGACCGGGTTTCCGCGATTATGAAAGTCCAGGTGGAAAATGCAGCGCCTCTGGTACAGCTCTATAAGACCAACCCCGGCGCGCCGGAGTTCGCAGATCTGACGCAGGAGGAGCACAAGCACATGCAGGAGGCTGTGGCCGATCCCCGGGATATGCCGGACTACGAGGGAATGGAGCACTTCATTGCGCCGAAATATGATCTGAAGAACCGCCCCAATGACCGGGATCTGCTGATGGCGGAAATCTTCATGCAGAACCTGATTCAGGACTATTTCTTTGGCAGAACAACGCCCCAGGAGAGCTATGGCGAGTACCTCTGCATCGGCTAAACACCGGTGATACCGGAACGGCGAATAAGAAACACTGTACGATCCGTACACGGCTTTGTGGAAAGGAGAAATACCATGAAATGGAAAACTGTGATCAGCCTGACCATGGCGCTGTCACTGCTGCTGGGCCTTTTGACCGGCTGCGGCGGCGGGGATTCCGCTGTGGAAACACCATTGGCATCGGAGGCGGTGCCAACCGCTGCAGCCTCAGAAGAACCAGAACACACAGAAACGGAATCAATGCTGGACACCGCAGAGGAGAGCGCTGCGGAACCGGTTTCTTCTGAGGACCAGGAAGAACTGGTTTATCCCCTTTATGAGGAACCTGTAAGTTTCACATGGCTGGACATCCGCAACCCCGATTACGAACAGGGGGTCGTGACCGAAGGGCTCGCCGAAAACGAGGTCTATCAGCGCGTCTCTGAGATCACCGGCATTCATGTGGAGTGGGATCTCCGGATGGACGCCGCCACCACATACGCGCTGATGGTCGCCGGCGGGGATTACCCGGACTGCTGGGGCAGCAAGCTGACCGACTATTATCCCACATATCAGACCGCATACGAAGAAGAGGTCATTATAGATTTAACAGACCTGGTGGAAACATGGATGCCCAACTATTTGGCGGCCCTCCGCTCCGAAGAGGGGCTTCTGGAGAGCTGCTATACCGATCAGGGTCAGATGCTGGCGATTATGCCCATCAACACCGGCTACACCCAGTTCGGCGGCCAGATCCGCGGCGACATTATGGAAGAGCTGGGCCTTGACATGCCGAAAACTTTTGACGACATGCACGAGGTCCTCCGGGCCATGAAATCCGCATATCCGGAGTCTCAGCCGCTAATTCTTTCCAAGGATGGAAGTCAGAACTGCAGCTGGCTGGGCGGAGGCCTGGGCGTAATGACCACGGTGAGCTGGCGTCCCTTCGTACAGATGAACCTGTACCAGGTGGACGGCGAAGTCAAGCTGGGACTGCTGGAGCCGGAATACCGTGAGTATATCGAGATGATTTCGGAATGGTATGCAGAGGGGCTGCTGTATCAGGACTTCTTTACCAACGAGGGTATGGGACCGCCGCAGGACGTCATTGCCTCCAACACCGCTTTTGTCTGGTACGGTTCTGTCAATGAGATGCCGCTGTTGGAGGAGGTCCTCACAGACGAGAATGCATATATCACGGGTATGACGGACGTGACCCGCACACCCGGAGAGATCATCCATCTGGGGGACAATACCGCAAAATATGTCAATGTCGGCGGCTATGCAATCTCCACCGACTGCGAGAATCCCGAGTATGTCCTGCAATATTTCGACTATCTGTACTCGGATGAAGGCAAAATTCTGGCCAATTACGGCGTCGAAGGAGAAACCTTTACCTATGTGGACGGCGAACCACGCTTTACCGATATGATTCTCAACAATGATACCTACAGCTATGTCAGCGCGCTGTTCAAGTATTGCATCTATGAGGGCCCGTTTGAGCTGGATGTGGGCCGGTATTTCTCCGCCTTCAACGATTCCCAGCGGGAAGCGGTCAGACTTTGGGAGGCAAACCGGGATGAGGCCTGGAATATTCCCACGGCCATGACACTCACCACCGAGGAAAACGAAGCTCGAAGCGCCCTGATTGCAGAAATCGGTACATACTGTTCGGAAATGGTGCTGAAGTTTATCGTAGGAGAGATCAGCGTTGAAGACAACTGGGATACCTTTGTTGAGACGATCCAGTCCATGGGCGCCCAGGAGATCATCGACATTACGCAGGCCGCATTGGACCGCTTCCGCGCCTAGAGGAGTGATACAATGAAACATCCATATTCCACCCTGCTTTCCCCTATCTTGCGCCGGGGCTTTGTCATCCGCAACCGGATGGCCATGTCCCGTGCGTATCCTCCCTTCTCCACGGGCGTCGAAAGTCGGGAACCCCGGGAAATCCTGATCCCCTACGTAAAGCGGCTGGCCGAAAACGGGGCGGCCATTGTGACGCTGCCGTCGGTACGCTGGGAGAATCCGGACTCCCGCCCCATGTCCTTCCCCGGTCCTCCGCCCATGGAGGACCACAGAAACCGTTTTGAACCGGAGGAGAGTCCTCCGGAACCTGGCGCCATGGCCGGGCCGGATATCACAATTGCCAATGTAAAGCTCACCTATATTCATGCAATCCAGGCCGTTCATGACCAGGGTTCCCTGGCGCTGATCTCCCTGATGGAGATGGAGCCCAGCGGTTGGGAAATCAATGAAATTCCCTCGGAAGCACTGGACCGGCTTACGGACGGATTTGCCCGGCGGTGCCGCCAATTTCAAAAGCTCGGCATAGATGGGTGCGGCTTCTATATGTGCTATCGGAGTTCCCTGATGGCAAAGGCCCTTTCTCCGGATCTCAATCGCCGGACGGATCGCTATGGAATTCCCGGTGCCCTGGCAATGGAGGCATTTAAAAAGGTACGTGAGGCCTGCGGCGAAAAATTTCTGATTGAAATTGAGGTCAGCGGCCAGGATATTTCCGATGGCTTTACGCTGGAGGACATGGCCGGTTATCTGAAACAGTGGGAATCCTACATCGACATTGTGCAGCTTCGGGCGCCAACAGTAGAGCTGGCCCATGCCATTGGCGCCAACTCCAACAAGGAGGAACCCATCACCTTGGCCTATGCAAAAGCCCTCAAGGCTAAGGGGTTTGACCTTATTCTGGCGCCATCCGGTGGTTTTCAGGATCCGGCCCGGAACGAAGGTTTTCTTGCCGAAGGTTGTGCAGACATGATTTTCATGGCCCGGGCATTTGTGTGCGACAGTGAATATGATCAAAAAATCCTTGAAGGGCGGGGTGACGATATCACGCCCTGCATCCGATGCAACAAATGCCACACCAAACCTGCGGAACCAAACCCCGGATGTTCCGTGAATCCCCGGTTTTCCCTGGATCTGCTCCCCTGCTGTGGTCCGAAGCGGAGCGTCCGAACCCTCAAAAAAGTTGCCGTTGTGGGCGGCGGACCTGCCGGTATGGAGGCGGCGATTACAGCCTCCGCACTGGGGCATCAGGTGACCCTGTATGAGCAGGCATCCCAGCTGGGAGGACAGCTGATCGCCGCGGGAACAGCGGACTTCAAATGGCCTGTACGGGATTTCCTGCTGTATCTGCGCCGTCAAATTCAAAAATCTGACGTACATGTAATGTGCAACACCCGAGCCACGCCGGAGCTGCTAAAATCCGAGGCCTATGACGCGGTTTTGCTGGCCGCAGGCGCTGAGCCGCTGCTGCCAAATATCCCCGGGGCATCGCTTGCCCAAACTGCCATTTCGGTCTATAGCCGGGAAATTGCCGGACAGCGGATTGTCATCATCGGCGGATCTGAGACGGGAATAGAAACTGCTATGTACCTTGCCAACCAGGGAAAGGATGTGACGGTACTGACCCGCCAGAGGCAGGCGGCCCATGATGCTCACGATGTGCACTACCGGGAAATCATGGAGAAGATCTGGACCGCCCTTCCCAATCTGAACATTATCACCCAGGCAGCCACAGTAGAGATCACAGAACATGCGGTCTATTACAGCCGGGAAACTAAGATCACAAAGCTCTGCTGTGACGCCGTCATAGCGCTGGGCGGCATGCAGCCCCGTCAGTCCCAGGCGACTGCATTTGCGGCGCTGACACCCCGCTTCCGCGTGATCGGCGACTGCCGGTCTGTGGGGGACATACGTCAAGCCATGCGGGACGGATATACCGCAGCAATTACGCTGTAAACCCAAAGCAGCCGGAAAAAACACCGGCAAGCAGGAAACAGCCCGGAGAGAAGGATCTAACACGATCTTCTCTCCGGGCAAATTGGCTGTTTGGGACAGATCATCTGACCATAGCAGGAAAACATTGCAGTGCATGGAGCTTCCTTCGTTTGACTTGCGCCCCCAATTCCGATATAATCTCAATATATCGCAAGTACAAAGGAGATCCGTTACGTGGAGAATCATAAATGGATACAAATGGAGCAGACGCTTCGCAGGGTTCTGACCGCGCAGGGACTGAACCATCCAAGCTATGCAATCGTGCTGCCTGTGGTTTTTGGAGCGGATGACGCGGAGCTGCTCATAGAGGTACGCGCTGAGGGAATCTCCCAGGCAGGAGATCCCTGTTTCCCCGGCGGCAGGATTGAACCGGGCGAAACACCGGCCCAAGCTGCAGCCCGGGAGCTGGAGGAAGAATTGGGCATTCATGTGGATCCGGACTGTTTTCTCGGACAGCTTCCCACTGTAGAGACCTATCTTGGACGCAAAACCAATGTGTTCGTCTGTACAGTACCCCCAGAGGAAGCCGCAGGCGTGACCCCAGCTCAGAGAGAAGTATCTGAGCTTATGCGTGTGCCGATGCCCTTCTTTCTAAGCCGCCCGGACGCCGCGAGCTACTGTGTAGGAGGCAACACCATTTGGGGTATGACTGCTGGAGCCATTCGCAATTTCTGCGCTGCCTGGAAACGTGCGGAGCAGTTGCTGTAGATTTCAATCCACCCACCCCGTGCGGGGTGGGACCTTTGCATTTCAATATAATTATCTATACAATTATGATTTCAATCCACTCACCCCGTGCGGGGTGGGACGGCAAAAGTCTACAAAAACCCATTCATAGACTTGAGCAAAAGTAATAAAATTTTAGCAATTGTATCTATTTATTTACATTTTTTGAACCAAGCAGCTACAGATTCCCGTCAAATCCAAATGTTTTCTCAGTGCGAACCCACCAGAAAATCTATGTTCACTACCCCTTCGCATTAAATCAGCAGAATGCCCTCCGGTTCATAAGTCTCCTTCGTCCCAAAATGCTCTATTTTCGTCTGATATCGATTCCCAAGATAATAAAATCGAAGGCTGTCCTTTTCCTGATCCATAATGCCTACCAGCTTGTGCTGAAGTTGCTTGCACTGTGCCGCATCCAAAACACATTCAAATACAGAGTGCTGTACACGCTGACCATAATTCACACACTGTTTTGCAATCTGTCTCAACCGTTTTCGTCCGGAGGAATCCTCCGTATTCACATCATAGGTAATCAAAACCATCATAGCAGTCCCTCACTTCCACAGCAGCGGCGGATAGGCATCCAGATCGCCGCGCAGATATCTTGCCAGTAATAGTGCCTGCATATATGGCACCAGCCCCCAAGACAGCTTTTCCTGTAGATACGGATGCATGATGATCTCTCGCTTTCGCTCTTGCCACATTTTCAGAAACTTTTTTCTGGCTCCTTCTGTCATTCGCACGGCACCGCTTGTTGTCTGTTCAAAATCTGATGGCATCAAAATTCGATTATTGATGACGGTCAACACAAATCGATCTGCCATACAGGGCCGCAGTTCTTCCATTAAATCCAACGCCAGCGACTTTCGCCCGGGCCTGTCCTGGTGCATTACTCCAACATAGGCATCCAAGCCGACGCTCTCTAATGCAGAAGCGCAGTCATTCGTCAGAATACTATACGCGAAGGACAGCATAGCATTTACATTGTCCAGTGGCGGCCTGCGGTTTCTTCCCCGGAAAAAAATGCATTCTTATTCCGTAGAATCATGTCATCAAACACACCAAAGTACGCAGAGGCCCCAACGCCTTCCAGTCCCCGCAGGGAATCCAGAGACGTCTCTTCCGCCACCTGTGGGCAGAAGCCCTTTTATTGTGGAAATTCCATGACGGAACTTTTCCTCGTCCACACGCGGTTTGTGATCGCGAAGCGTTCGCTCCATGCTCCAGCGGGCATTATAAAGTTTACCAAAAATCATACAACGGGCAATTCGGCAGCTTTGCAGTTCATCATCCGCCACTCGATATTGCTCTCGCCGCAGCAGCACATTGCCGCTGCAAATCCCGGCAGTCCTGGCAAGAAATTTTCCCCGTGGCGTACAGAATGCCAGGGCAACGTCCCGCTCTGCACAGGCACCCATCAGCGCCGGAGATGCTCCGGCATAAGAAAAGGTTACAATGCCCTGCAGCGTGTGCAGCGGATATCGGGCTATCTATGTTTTTTCCCGATTGGCCACAACATTTTCTCCATCCAGGGACAGATAGATATCTTCGGAAGTCACGAACAGCGTATTCAGCAGATGTTTCATAGAGATTCCTCCATAGCAGCAGCGAGATAATCCGCTACGGGACAGGTCCGCATCAGCTTCGGCAGACACAGTTCCTTCAGGGAACAGGCGTTGCAGGATTTCGACGGCTTCACTTTGGGGGTGTATCCCTTTTGATACAGCTGGTGCATTTCTGCCAGGCAATTTCGCACCGACTGACGCAGTTCTTTTGTGAACGCCACGACCTCCCTCCGACGGATCTCCCCGTAGAACAAGGCTCCTTCCGGGATATCGCAGCAGAGCATCTCTTCCAGGCACATAGCCTGTCCGCAGAGCTGCAGCAAGTCCGCCTGATTCGTTTTGGGCTTTCCCCGCTTATACTCCACCGGATAGGGCTGCCATAATCCCTCGTACCCTTTGAGCGGTATACCACATGCATTTCGGCGATACTCTACCACATCGCATTGGCCCGATACCCCCAGCGTAGGTGAGCTCACGCCGGTGCCACGAACAATTACCAGCTCTCCCCGGTGTTCTCTGGATGCAGCGTCATGGGCCTTCTCGTGCATCAGCTCGCCTTCTGTTGTACGCAGATTCTCCTGCCACTGATTTTCAATGTGAATCAGCGCCCATTGCCGGCGGCAAAATGCGAAATGCTGAATTCCGGAGAGCTGGAGATATTCCGTTTCCTGATAGATCATGCCATCCGGATACAGGTCACACCTTGCGGCAAACTTTCCTCATCAACCTCTACCACATAATCGCCAAAGGAGCGGGCTGGCGCGTCGTTTGCCAAATCCCTGCGGTACACCTGAACCAAATCGAACAGGGTATGGGCCGGAGCACACCCCAGCTCAGAATCATGTTTGAATACGATCAATTCCCGGACCGCCATCTTCCCGCGAGCAGCAGAATGGTCCATCTCAAACATATTGAGGATTGCCTGCCAAAGCAGTGCTAGGTCCTCTTCAGAAAATCCGGTAGACTTTCTTGCAAGATTTGCCGAGATGTATCCTTCACAGCGATATAGGCCATAGGGAATGATAAATTTATGTCCCATTTCTGTATTTTTCGTCTCAGCATCCGCTTCTGTGGTAATGGCGACCCGGGTGATCGTCACTTCCTGCGGAACCACTGGTTCAATACTGCGGGCAAAGCCAAGCTGAACCGGACCGCGAATCTGTCCGCAATTCAGTGCGCCCTTGACAAAGGTGGTCATTACCGCACCAAAGGTCCGAATGTCGAAAAAGTTCTGGCACATCCAGTCCCGAATCTTTTCATCCAATTTTTCATCCGCCTTTTTTGCTGCTTTCAGGGCCTTGCTATCCGGATCAACCCCCACATAGGCGCATGCCTCAGCATCGCTGCGGTTCAGAGGGACGTTGTCCTTGATATAGATACGGTGACCAGGTGCATCTTCCTTGACTGTCTCTACATAGTTGCGGATCTTCCGCTTCAGGCAGACATCAGTCACCAGCCCCAGCCCAGTTTCCGGATCTACCCGGGGCATATTGCCGGCATCCGGATCCCCATTTGGATTCCCGTTTTCCACGTCAAACAGGACGACAAACTCATAACGGTTCTTGATCGCTTCAGACATTTATGCTTCCTCCTTGTTTTTTTGCCCTGAAATCAGGCTTGTGTTTGATGATAATATCCCAACTGGAACGCACCCTGCTGCGCCAGATTAAGTCTGGCTGGATAGCATTCGCCCAATTTCTCCATCACGGCGCTCAGTTCTTGCTCCAGCAAAACCTGAAGTCCGCCCCGATCTTTCGCAGATGCTTTTGCGCCAGATTTACCAGCACCGGAAAGATCACAGCTGGAGTGGCAGATGCAGAATTGAAGTATTTATCCTTAATGGTGCTGTTGATTCCAGGATTTGCAGCAGACTGAATGTGCTCCAGTATGGCAAACAGCCGTCCCAACTGGTAGGGAACGCTTGTACTTTCCGGATTGAGTGACACAGTTAAAACCTCCTCTGGTACATCCTTGTGTTTGTTTTTGCTATAATAAGCCTTTAGGATCGCTGCGCGTCCTCTTGTAATCTCATGTTCCGCCCGAATGCGAAGCGTCACACCGTTTAACAAAGTGGCCGGATAGCGGGTATTCATCAAAATTGCGCGCAGCACATCCCCCGCCATATTGGGAGATGCGTTTTTTCTTTTGCGTTCTGGCTTACCGTTTCACTGAGCAATTTCCAGAGCGGGATCGTCGGAAACGGATCATTCGCCGGCCGGATAATGCTGAGCCGCTCCTGATGCACCGCCATATTTTTCATGAACGCACCGAAGGAATTTTTCAGGAAAAACCGCATGGAAAGCCGCCCTGCATTGGGCGCAATCCCAAGGATACAGAATGTACGGTTGGGATCCAGGCGTTTTTCCTGAAACTCCACCGGGTATCCCGCAGCCATGCGAATCACCTTTTGCTGTAATTCCTCTGCAGAATAGGGCTGCGGCAACCCCAACAGAACCCCGCACAGCATTCCCTGATAGGCCGGCTCCGCTCCCTCCGCCCAGGACAGGACCGCAGTATCTCCAATATAGGAAACATGCTCCCGATCTGCAATCAGATGATTCAGGGCCGCGGTATAGGCGAAGGCGGCATATTGACTGGTGGGCGCGTTGTAGTTCTGCTTCTTTCCGTAGGAGCAAAATGCAGGCTCATTAAAGGACACCAGAGCCGCTCCGCTGGGCTGCGCCCCTTTGATCCCCTTTACGGCCGGATGGGTGGCCTCCACGGGTCCCTTTTTCCCGGTCACCAGGCAAGTCATCTCCGGTCCATCACCGGACGCCAGATAATGCGCCTGCCACGCCTGTCGAATGTCCGGGTCCTGTTGCAGATATATATATCCATATCGGAACACCAGATTGCAGCCGGAGATAATCTCGTCCCAGTTTTCCCGCAGAACCGGATGTTCCTCAGCCTGTGCCGGCTCCCATGTTTCAAAGAAATGAAACAGCGCTCTGGCTCCGGGACTGTCCACATCCTGCAAAATCTGCATATGGGGCCGCTTGCAGGCTTCAAAGCACTGCTCTGTGCGGCCGGGCTTTCCCTTATGATCCGCTCCCAACAGATATCCCGAGTGATCGCAGAGAAAATTCGCTTCTACATTCACGGAACGTTTGACCGGTGCAGGAACCTCCATGGTCTGCGGCGCCAAAACTGTTTTCTTTCCTTTTTTCTGTTCCGTCTGAACGGAAGCCGCATGGACCAGGCTTCCGTTTTCGTCGATATACAATGCAAACGAAACCTTCGCCTCACCCCATCCAGGCGGCGCAACGGCGCCCCTCGCCACCAGATCTTCATAGTGTTTTACAAGGGCCTGCAGAATCATCCGATCACCTCCCCAGACGTTCTTGTGGGTACTGTCAAAACACCATCCTCAAGCACTGCCCGGAAAAACAGCGGCTGAATATTCTTCCTATCGCTGTAGTCCATATCCCAGAGCATATACCCCAAATCTTTGCAGCCCTTTAATTCCTCCGGACAGTCCGGTATTGCCCGGCACAGGGCAAAATGCGCCGGAAATTCCCGGCATCCAAAGTACGGCTGATGGTAGCACTGGCCGCTGCGGACGCGCCGCTTCACCATATCCTGAAATTTTCCGGGATTGTCGCTGGCATTGGCCTGCCCAGTCAATTCGAAATGCGCATCAATGATGTAATGTACATCCTGCAGCAGCATGGCAGCCCGCTGCTGGATGTCATTTGACGTGGACAGATAGAGTTCTCCCGTCCCCCTTTCCATGACTGTTCGTACCTTTCCGGCGCTAATCGTGGATTTCACCTCATTGCGGCGGATATTGGTAAACCGGATTGGCGCCCGAACAATGATACGATCCACAATCCACTGCATTCCCGGATGCCACAGTATTGCGTCCAGTATCCCCCTTGCTGCCGAGGGCGTCATCACATCGTAGCTTACCCGTTCCGTCTTCATTTCCGGTCTGGTAAAGAGCGCATAATCTCCCCAGACCTCTAATTGAATGGACATCCCATCACTCCTTTATAACCCGTCGATTTCTTTTGGCGCCTAAACAAACTCTGCCCTGCCGCTGTCCGCTTCCAGTGACAGTCCTGTATTGCTGTCGTACAGGTCCAGATTTTCTAAGTAGTAACTTCCATCGCACAGCGGTAGAATATCCCCGGAAGCCGCCAGAGCCTGAAAGTGCCCGGCATAGATATTCACACTGTACTGCCCCAATTGCCGCAGCAGGCTTTTGGATATTTCCCCGGATTTTCTGCGTTCCAACAATTCCGCGCCAGTCCCAACCGGGATATAGACAGTCTGCGTATGATCCTCGATCAGGTGAAACTGCTCTGAAACCGTACGGAACGGGAAGGTACCGCGCTCAAGCTGTTTCAAAATATCATGCTGATCCAGCGCCTATTCTCCTTTCAAGGTCAGCAGCTCCCGAAAATAAAAATCTATCGCCTCTTTGCCGGAGACATCTGCAAAACGTTCCATCACAAGCCGGCCTGTCGCAATATTGGTGGCAAACAGCGCAGGCGGCTTATCTTCTGCCCGGAATACGGAAACGACACTCTGCTCCAGAGGCCGCTTGCCTTCGCGGTTACAGCGGCCCGCCGCCTGAAGGATCGAATCAAGCCCCGCTTCTTCGCGGAGAACATTGGGGAAATCCACATCAACGCCCGCTTCAATCAGAGAAGTGGCGACCACCCGGCATGGCAGTCCATCCTTGAGCCGCTGCCGAATCTCCCGCAGCTTTTGCTTTCTGTCCGCTGGTACCATCAACGTAGATAAATGGAAGCGGCCCTCTCCCTGCAGAAGCGAAAAAACCTTCTGTGCGCTGTTCCGGCTGTTCACAATGCATAGGATCTGGTTGGTACAATTCATCCGCTGCGCCAGTCCCTCCCAGGTGATTTCCCCCGCCCGTTCTATGACGGTGCGACGGAACACCGGATCCTTACCAATGTCATCCGGGCACAATTCGGTTGTCCGGTATTCTTTGACAAACTCCCGAAATACGGGACCCAGCGCCGGCTGCGTTGCAGTGCACAGCACTGCCGAAACATTGTAATGCTCCACAAGCTGTGAAATGGCATAAACACAGGGTCTCAGACATGCCACCGGCAACATCTGCGCTTCATCAAAAACCACCACGCTTCCTGCAATATTGTGAAGTTTTCTGCATGCAGAACTTCGGCTGGCAAACAGCGACTCAAAGAACTGTACTGCCGTCGTTACAATCACCGGCATATCCCAGTTTTCTGTAGCGCGCCCCATGCGGATCGTTTCCTTGGACGCATAATCATCCATCTCATAGCTTATTCCGCTGTGATGCTCCAGCACATTGTCCGCACCTAAGATCTGCCGAAACGTATCCGCTGTCTGCTCAATAACGGAAGTATAGGGAACCACATAGATGACACGCCGAAGTCCATTTGCCGCCGCATGCCGTAGCGCAAACGCCAAGGATGCTACGGTCTTTCCACCACCGGTCGGAACCGTCAATGTGAACAGGCCGGCCTTTTGCCGTCTCATCTGCATACAATTTTGCAGGATTTGACAGCGTTTCTCGTTCAGCGCTCCCTCAGGTGGAAACCAGGCCGCAACAAAGGCATCCAATCTTCGGTTCAGTTCCAAGATTGTGACCTTGCTTCCCCGCTCCACTTCTCCCTGCTGCATAAATTGCTCTATATCCAGATAATCTGCGTCCACCAAACAGGAATACAGCATTCTCGTAAAAAATGCGTCGGTAAGCGGGTTTTTCCTGCAAAATGCAGGAACATCCGCCGGTGCGAGCGTCACCTCATCAACCCATGCACTGTAATCCGGAATTTCTCCCAAAACCGCTTGCTTCAGCCGTCCATACAACGTCCCCAGCTCCGGGTCGTCCGGTGTACCCAGATCCGGCAATCCCGTATGGTGTCCTGCCACGCAAAATGCCGCAAATTCCTGGTCCATTTTATAGCATTTGAGGGCACCGGCCGTCGCATGATCGACCTTAGGTCCTCCGCGGAGTCGTATCTGAAAATCCGCCGAATACTTACCTATATCATGACAGAGGCCAACCTGTCGTCCCTGGGCATCTGCATGAAACGCCGATACAAACCGCTCTGCAAGTTTCGCAGTGCCCTGCAAGTGTGCCAAAATGCTTTGTGTTTCTCCACTTGGGGATAAATGCGCGAGGTATTGTTTTTCCGTCATACGATCTCTTCTCTCCATCTGTGACTTTCTAAGCGTAAAATTGTATAAAAACTCCCAGGAAAAAGAGCCTTCTTTTGTCATTTTTATACATTTTTATATTATATTGCATAAAAATCTCAAATACAATGCAGGATCCTAGAATTTTAAAAATTATACGTATATCTCTTCATTTTAAAGGGTGTGCCACGATACCTGTGCAGTTGGCACACCGTATTAAATGTGCAAATAGTCCCTGAAACCACATGGTCCCAGGGACATTGTCTTTATTATGCCCTTCCAGGGCTTGTCTTCCCAGCATCGAATCTGACCCTTTATTTACAGCAAAATACACGCTCGCCTCAACCCACCCCGGTGATCTCTCTCATTCACAATGCTTAATTTATGACCGAAAGTACGTGGACGTATGTTTACTCTGATAAGCAACGGTTAACTCTGTAGCAAATTCATTTCCCTTGGTCATTTATAACCACAGCATCTTCACGCTTTTAGGCACTCAAATACCCATCTCTGTCATATTCGACTGTTTCCTGACTAACCAAAAGTTCCAGAACCATGGTTGACATCGTATACATTGGTACTGGTGTTTTTTCAAATATTCCAAGCCATTGTCTTTATTTACACAGATGCAAGTTTTATAACCGAAGTACCACACATTTTTTATTAAATTTACCTCTGGATCCAGTGTTTTCCCCGTCCTTGGTGAACGATGGTGCTGAAATGAGCATAGAATCCAAGATTGTTTTTTTCAATATCAAAGACCTCGTTCCAGCAATACCTATACCACCTGAGTAAACAGTTTCTACTGCAGGCCATTGCAAATCAAGAAATTACAGAATTGTCCCAGTGTATTGTCGTTGGGTATCTGATTACTGGATTTTACCTCACAAGAATCTATAAACACGCAACTATCTACTATCTCTGCCACAGTAGTTTTATCGGACAAGTTATACAGATTTTCCGGCACATACAGATGCAGCATTAACTCCAGATCATATGGCTGCATTTCCCCTTAAAGTAACACAGCACCATAATATTGTCTCATTCGCCTCATAGTATGATGCAATCCACCTGTGTCAAAAACGCGCTCTTTTTCGTCCGCACCTGTGCCAGCTCATTCGCAGAAACA
>CABRZL010000028.1 GCA_902475435.1 uncultured Eubacteriales bacterium
TGCAATCTATTTCAAATTTTAGCAAAAGAAGTGGCAAAATATCTGGGCTATACCTATAATCAGCAAGACGACGACGGCATTATGCAATATTTGAACATGGTAAAAGACAGAACCCTGGAACAATAAAAATAACGCAAGCCAAGAAATGTTCTTGCTTGCGCTATTTTTTCTCTTTATGGCAATCGACCAAATTGATATATTGTAGTATGCTCATAGCACATTCCAGCACGGAGAATTGGTTTTTCAAAAGAATCAATTTCCATTGCATTTGGAAAAAATTGTGTTTCCAGACAAATACCGTCTCTACTGTGATACTCTTTTCCTTGCTTTCCCCGCCCATGCACATAATTTCCAGAATAGAGCTGTACTCCCGGCATGTCCGTTTGGACAGTCATAGAGATCCCAGTCTCCGGACTGCGAAGCCATGCAAACGGCTGAAGTCGACCATCGTTTTTTAATCGAAAACTATGGTCATATCCATGGCAGATCCGAAGTTGTTCTTCATCCGCTTGAATATCTCGGCCAACAGCTTTTTCTTTGGTAAAGTCAAAGGCGGTGCCTGCCACTGGAAGGAGCCTGCCTGTAGGTAAGGTATTTTCATCATTTTCAGCGATATAATCTGCATCCAATCGCAGCATCTGGTTCATAGACGAGATGCCTCCACTGAGGTCGAAATAGCTGTGATTTGTAAGATTGACTACTGTATCACGGTCAGTGGTGGCAGAATAATGAATTTCCAACGCATTCTCTTTTGAAAACGAATACGTCACTGTCAAAGAAAGCGTTCCCGGATATCCCTGATCGCCATCCGGAGAAGTCAAATGCAGTTTTAGCGTATCATCAAGGATCTCTGCCGTAAACATTTGTCTGTCAAACCCCAAAAGGCCGCCATGGGAATGATTTGGCCCACTGTTCCTATCTAAAACATAGGTAACACCATTCAATGTAAATTTCCCCCCGCCAATGCGGTTAGCATGGCGGCCTATCGTTGCCCCGAAATAAAGCGTTCCTCTTTCATAATCCTGAACGGTGTCATAGCCTAAAACAACATCAACAAGGCGACCATTTGCATCCGGAACCACAAGGGCCTGTACTGTGGCACCATAGTCCAAAATATCCACATAAGCTCGGTCTCCGCCTTGCAGGCGATAACAGTTCACGGGTGTGCCGTCCTGCTTTAGGCCAAAACGGTGCGATGTAATCATGCTGTACCCCCTCACTCTAAATGGTTCGCTTTTTTGCGGGACTTCTTGGGGGTATTTCCTGCAAGCGCACAACATAATCAAGATTAACTGCTTCGTGCATACCGTTGTTATCAATCAACAACCCGCTTTTGCTAACCTCTTGTAGAGTTCCCTGTACAGTGGAAGACAATATGGTATAGATAATACATTGTTTCCCAAGAAATTGCTGCGCAAGTTCTTGCATGCTTTCACGCTCCTTTGGGGCATTTCGTTTTTGAAGTATTTGATGAATTGCAGCACTACGAATCCGACGCAGATATATCCAAATCAAAACGGCAAAAAGCAAAATGATATAATATATCTGCATGTAACCCCTTCTCTCTCCTGAAGATCTTCTCCATTCTACCAACGCAGGTTCCCATTGTCAAGAAACGAAACATCCCAGGTCAATTGGCCTGGGATGTTTCATGTAAGGAGTTAAGAGAGAGGAAAATAAATGGGTATATGTAAAGCCATGACTGGCGTTTTTTGTTGTATTAATTGTATCTTATGCCCATGACCATTTTTAAAACAGACTGTGGACAGTTTGTAAACAATCTCATTTTTTCGTAGGATATACCAATTCTACTGTCTCCATAAGCACCGGAAGGTCATCATTGTAATGAAAGCCAAAACGCTCCGCCAACGCTGTATATTCTTTGCGTCGGTCCTGGAGCCAGCTTTCCCGCTCTACGCCTGGACATTCCTGCTCAATCAATGTCTTTGAAAGTTCCGACATTGGCGCAATGGTTACATCAAGGGTGTGAAGGATGCAACCAGGATTTCCATAAAAATCCGTTACCATTGTGTAATCGCCTATCCGAGGCATCCTTTGTTTTGTTGCCAGATAAACCGAAACACAATGGCTGACCGCAGTCCGCTCCCCAGATAAAAATTGCTCCAACGCATCCACAGATGCTTCTTCGCTGTCGCCAAAATAAGTATAGTTTTCCAAAAAGGTGGTCTCCGGCGTGCCGGTTTCCTCTAAAAATGCAGCCCAGAAATCTTCATAAATATCATCCAACGATAAACGCCTCCTCTTTCGTTGATTATAACAAACTTCGCGGACGTTTGCAAACCGCCGCAGGAGCAATGCTCCTGCGGCAAACCAAAACAGTATAAAGAATCAGGCGGGCCGAACCGTCAGCTCCTGAATCAAGCCATCTTCCGTGGCCAGCTCAATGGTGGCGCGGGCATAGAGATAGGTTCCGCCATAGGCTACCAAAAAGTTAGCAGAGGTTTCACTTTCAATAACCGGATCGGAAATAGATAGAATACGGAACGTAAACTTGTGGTGAAAGAACATCTCAACAGCTTCCCGGCCATAGACATGGTAGTTATCACGATTCGTCCCAATCGGGCAATAATCAAAATACCGGCATTTGGGTGCAAAGCACGCAGATAAGGCCTGGTAGTCGTGATTCATCATAGCTTCAATGTATTTTTCAATCATCATGTACTCCTCCTCAATAGACCTTTTCTGTGTTCAACAGCGCATCTGTACCACCATCGCAAAAGAGAATAATACCATTGATACCATGGGCTTGCTGAGAGATCAGGAATACAATGGAATTGGCGATATCCGAAGGATCCATGAGCTTTTCCTGCCCATAAAGCGTGGGAATTGGAAGCGCCATTACAGCCACGCGCTCCTGTGGAGAGAGTTTTGCCGTCATAGCCGTTTCTACATTCCCCGGCGCAACAGCATTGATGCGAACGCCCTGGGACGCCCAGTGGGCTGAAACCCGGCGCATCCAACGAGCCAATGCATATTTGGTGGCCACATACATGGCATGAGCATCCTTCTTGCAGTCAAGCTTGTCCATGAGCGCAAGTACGCGCTGCTCATCCATCTGATTGTTCAAAAGATTGACTACATCCATGCGCGCGGCCCCCTGAGAGATGGTGTTAGAAGATACCACAACACAGGCGCCTCTACGCATTTTCAAAAGGTCAAAAACACCTTCCGCAAGGCGCATAGCACCAAAATAATTCAAGGAAATAATCAGTTTTAAATTTCCACAGGAATTGGATACGCCGGCACAGCAGACCAGTCCGTCTATACCTTCCGTGCATAACACATGCAAACGGTCAATAACCTCCTGCCGTCCCTCCTGTGTCGCCAGGTTTGCCGTAATATCCCCATGATTTACGTCAATATTATAGACCATATGTCCCTGTGCCCGTAGATATTCCACAGTCTTAGCTCCAATACCGCTGGAACCCCCGGTTACTGCATAGATGCCCATAAAAACATCTCCTTTCTGAATATCGCTCGGAGAAGATCCCGAAGCCGCTTCTAATTTATTTGACTGAAGTCATTATATCAGCTTATTCGGGAAATGTTTATGGCATAATGCATAAATAGAAGTCACTAACTTGTTCATTTTACTTATTTGCGGAAGAACCAATTTTCACAGTTAAGATAATCCCATTCTGATCTTCCTGACGACTAAAGTCCGCCGGAATACCGCTACCTCTAAGAGACGCGGTATCGCGAGCTACACGCTCTAAAAATAATCGCGTATCCCGCCGACGAAGTTTCTCACTTTTGGGTGGAGCACCATTGGAAAGGTATGTGTCAATATATCGCTCTGTTTGAGAAACGCTTAAATTGCGCGTGACAATCTCTTCTAAAACTTTTAACCGCTCCGTTTCCCCCTCAACTCGCAAAAGTTCTCTGGCATGACGTTCGCTAAGTCCGGCTTCTATTAAGGCCAGCCGGGTTCTCGGGCTGTGCTGAAGGAGCCGCAGTTTGTTGGCAATTGCAGATTGGCTGCGCCCCAGCCGCTTCGCAGCTTGCCCCTGAGTAAGACCACTGTGTTTGAGATACTGCTGTAAAAGCTCTGCCTCATCAAAATAGTGAAGATCTTCACGCTGAAGATTTTCAGTCAGCCCGATCAGCTCGGCATCCTGAGATTCCAAATCCATTAAAATGCAAGGAACTTCCCCAAGCCCCGCCATCTTTGCAGCCATAAGCCGCCGATTCCCGGATACCACGATATACTGCCCACCGTTTTTTCGTACGGTCAATGGCTGTAAGATTCCAACTTGCTGGATACTGGCAGCTAACTCTTGTAAGGTTGCTGTCGGGCGCTGCCTCCCCGCAGCGCCCGGTTGCACCAGGCGGAGGGGCAAATACAGCAGTTTATGCTCCGTTTCATATGTCATGGTGTTGCCTCCCCCTGGCCGCCCTCCCCGACGGCCATTGCTTATACCGGCATTATAGCAGTATATGGAAATATATACCACTGTTTTTTGTCGATTTTCGCCGCAGAATGGTAAAAATTGTATTTTTTATTTTTTCAAACCACAAGTTATTGTGGTTTGAAGGTCCATTGACGTTATACCACGAATAGAGTACAATAATATCTTATAAATCCTAAATATGATAGGAGTGTAATAATGGATCATAGAAACCAACCGGCATATTCCTGGCTTTTACAGGATGCTGCACAAATCTCCAATTCAGTTGCCATTTCTGTATGTTACCAGCTTGGAATTATGACTGCATTGCCTGGAGAGGACGGCGCATATTTTAGACCAGATCAACCCATTGGCCACGAAGATATGGTGCTGCTGGTGGCCAAAGCTGCAAACATTGTAGGGCATCCTGCTTCAGATCTTGAGACATTTCGAGTGGAAAATCCACCGTTGACCCGCCGTGAAGCTGCAGAAATCCTGCTCAGCGTCATGCAGCAAAACGGCCTCGTTATTGTTCCAGTCAGTGGCGCTTGTCGGGAATATACCATAGCACAGGGATCTACTTTGATTTCCCCTGAAGGAAAACGCCTGACCATGACGGTAGACGGCGTTCCTACACAATTAAAGCCCGGCACTTATCGGGGTAATGTGGTTCTAACCGTGGAATAGTGTCTCAAAGCGCTTTTCTCTATAGAAAAATGCTTATATATTAAAAAATATTTGCTAAAATGGATCTATCATAGAGAAAGGACGAACTTTATGGAGACATTAGAAGCCATTTTTACCCGAAAAAGCATCCGGAATTATCTAAACAAGCCGTTACCGCGGGAGGCATTAGAGACAATACTGAAAGCAGGAACCAGTGGTCCCAGCTGCGTGAACGCAAAAGACTGGGCATTTTTAGTCGTCGAAGAGAAAGATATGCTCTACAGAATGGCCGAAGCAAATGGTCGTCCTGCAGAGCCATTGAAATCAGCGGCAGCAGGAATTCTGATTCTGGGCGATTTGAACCGAGCCTTTCCACCAGCCAAAGACTATTGGATCATAGACGGAGCCATTGCCGGCCAGAATATGGTACTTGCTGCACAAGCCTTAGGGATTGGTTCCGTATGGTTAGGAACTTGGCCTCAAATGGATCGAGTAGATGCACAGCGGAAATTGTTTGCTTTACCGGAACATATGATTCCTCATTCAATTTTAGCCTTAGGCTATCCGGATGAGACTTCAGAATCAAATAAACACTCTGCAAAAGAGGAGAACCCCTATACTGACTTTATTCACTACGAACAGTTTTAACCAAGGAAACCAGGCCGTTTGTTCGGCCTGGTTTTTATACTAAAAGCGCAGCAAGTATTCCAAAATTATCCATGCCAATAGAGGTGTTTCTTGACACTGTCAGGGAACTATGGTATATTTCAAAATATATAAATTTTAGTATATATTATTGTCAGATATCAATTTACAACGAAATGGATATTGTGGAGACGACCATTGAAAAAAGAAAATCATCTAAAATCCATCTCCTGGGTTATGGTTATCATGTTGGTTGGAAAACTTTTGTCTTTGGTAGCCAACCAAGCATATCTATCCTACTTTGGCGCAGGAGATGAAAAACTGAATATTTTTTCCTGGGCGCTACAGATTCCCAATTATCTGTTTCAAAGTCTAGGAACCGCCCTGGCCAGTGTGGTGATTCCGGTGTTTGCCGCGCTGTGTGTTCAGGGAAAACGTCGGGAGGCGAATCGCTTCGGATCCAATATTATCACCGTTTCTACCATCATCACATTGGGCTTGGTGATAATCGGTATGGGGCTGTCGGCGGTTCTCCCGGCGTTTACGGATTTTACGGATAAAGAATACACGGCGCTGGCTCTGCGCATTATGATGCCAGTGATGCTCTTTTACAGCCTCAGCTATATTTATCAGGGTATTCTGCAATCACGAAACCGTTTTAAATCAGCAGCATTGGTGAATTTACCCAACGGCATTGTGATTCTTCTGTATCTTTGGCTGTTTGCCGACCGTTTCGGCGTGACAGGTTTACTCGTGGCAGTAGTTATAGGCCTGTTTTTACAATTTGCTATCTTAGTTCCGCCTGCCCATCGAGCCGGGTTCCGATACCATCCGGTACTGGATCTCCATGATGAAAACATTCGGATTGCCGGCAGGATGACGCTTCCAATTATTCTGGGCGCAAGCGCCTATCAGTTTAACATGTTTTTCAACAACACCATGATGACCAATGTATCTCCTTCTTCTGTGTCGTTGTTTAACTTTGTCCAAACACTTATTTTAAGTTCGGTCATGACGTTGGTGTTAGCAATTACATCTGTAGAATATCCCAATTTAACCGCACATGCAGCAACAGGTGATATGGGCGGGTTTAAAGATGCACTTACCGCTACTATAAACGGGTTAATCTATCTGCTCATTCCGATTACGGTTGGCCTAATCTGTTTGGGCAGGCCACTATTAACCCTGATTTCGCTTCACGGCAAAGTCGTGCCGGAAAATATTACTACAGAAACGGAATTCCTTTTCATGTACAGTTTGTGCATTGTATTTCTGGGTCTGAAGGAAATCATAGACCGGGCTTTTTATTCGCTGCAAACTACACGAATTTCCGCTATTGTTGGAGTCATGATCATGGGAATCAATATCGTACTGGGCTATGTGCTCAGCAAGTTTACTTCTCTGGAGGCAAACGGCATTCCTCTGGCTTATTCTATTTCTGTAATTGCAGGAACCGTCTTTTTAATTGGGATGCTGCGGAGAAAAATTGGTGCTTTCGGGGGCGGTATCCTGACGGTGGCTTGGAAAACGATTGTTTCTGCTGCAATTATGGGGGGCGCAGTCTGGGGGCTCTATCATGGACTCTTCGGCGTTCTCACAGCAGATACAATCGGAAATCGGCTCCTCTTGGTATTCGTGCCGACCATATTGGGCGCACTCTTGTTTTTCTTTGTCAGCTATTTACTAAAAACACCGCCAATTTTGGAGTTCATTTCTAAACTTACACATAAAGGGTGTGATAACCACGAAGGTTCTGTATCTGATTAACTTCGCCGGGCAAGGTGGTACGGAAAAATATGTGGAGCGATTGGTTCACGCCTTTCATCCGGATCAATGCCAGTGCTGTCTCTGCTATCATATTGAAGGGCCCCTGGTCCAGCGTATGAAGGCACTGGGCGTTCCAACATTTCACTTAAAAATGCGCCATCCCTTTGATCTCTTCGCCGCCAAACAACTTGCAGCGCTTTGCCGGAGAGAACATGTTGACGTCATCCATGCACAATATCCCCGTGAGAACTACATTGCCATATTGTCCCGCATTTTTGGCAGCGGCGTCCGAGTTGTGTTCACGGCGCATTTGACCTTGGAACAACCATTGCCTTGGAAAATTGCAAACCGAATAGTGACCAGAAAGGATCATCGGGTAATTGCAGTATGCAATGCAGGTGCAGAGATTCTTAAAAAAAATGGTGTTCCTCAAAGCCAGATTACGGTGGTTTTCAATGGCGTCGACGCAGATACCATGCCGCATCGAGACCGATCTGTATGGCGAGAATTTGGAATTCCCGAAGAAGCCCTGGTACTCACCATTTTAGCCCGCCTTTCTCCGGAGAAAGGTTTGGATTTTTTGATAGATGCAATTCAGGCCCTGCAAAGAAAAACGGACCGATCTTTTCGAGTGGTAATCGCCGGAGATGGAGAACTGCTAGAGATTCTGAAACGTAAAATCGGACAGGCAGGCCTTACAGAGACAGTTCTTCTTCTGGGTTATCGGACCGACACAGATCGACTGTTGGCAGCCTCCGATATTTATATGAACTCCTCACAAAGTGAAGCAATGAGTTTCTCTATATTAGAAGCACTAGCCAATCAGTTGCCGATTATGGCAACTGACGCAGGTGGAAACAGGGAGCTGGTAGCAACGAAACCCGTCTGCGGAATGCTGTCACCCTATGGCGATGTGGAGCACTTTAGCGATGGACTCTGCCAGATGATCGAAAACGCAGACCTTCGCCGTCAATACAGTGCCGCGGCATATCAAAAAGCAAAGGGAATGTTTTCTCTAAAACAGATGACTGAACACGTTTATCAAACGTATCAGCCCGAATGAGACGGAGGATTTTTCAATGGAAAACAAGAAAACGCGAAAATTCAATATCGTAGATATTATTGTTCTTTTGGTGCTGCTGCTTGGCATTGCATTTGTGCTGTTACGGATATTTGGCGGTTCCTCTCTGATGGGTTTGGTATCCGGAGAAACACAGGACACCTATGTCATTACATTTACTGGCGATGAAGTGCCAGATTTTGTGGCTGAACGAGTCGTAATCGGCTCCGCTGTGACTGACGACGCCTGTACGGTGGATTTAGGAACCGTCTTGGATGTGCAGCTGGACGAGTCCATTTCTTATAACGCCAATGCTGCCGGCGAGCTGGTTGCTTCCAGCAGGGATGATTCCAGAAGCATTAAACTCATGTGTGAGGTACAAGCATCAGATAACGGCAATGGTGTTTCTGTGGATGGCACACAATTTGGGGTAGGACATACCATGGTGGTTCGAGCAGGGGATGCAAAAATGTATTTAACACTCTATGATATTGAGAAAAAGAGTGAGAGCGAGTACGCTGAACAGTGAGGGTATAGAACACCCAGTTTTGGGAGGAACCTATGATTACTGATTTTGTTTTTTGCACCATACCTCTATGGCTACGCCGTCTGGGAAATACTGCGGCAAAAAGCTGGTGCTTTGGTCTGCTTCAGCGGATTTACCAGTTCTTCCGACGCCTTTGCTATGAGAGCTGGATCGGGAAAACATTATCCCGTCACGAGCAAGAAGGTCATATATACAAAAATTCTCTGACTTGCCGTGTCCTTGATGCGCTCCTACGAGGAATTGTACAATTCGTCCGAACGATTGTCTCTCTTTTGACGTTCGGCACTTATGACTCTGTCGCAATTTCCCTGGGAAAACGTGTTTGTGCGCATTGGACATTTTTAGACTTTTCGTTTCTCTGCGGAGGATCTATCTTTCTGATGCTGATTTGTCCCGGAGAATATTGGCGCAATATTTTTGGACTGGGGATTTCATTTCTTCTAGCCATGGCACTATTGGTGATCACTGCAGTAAAACAACGAGAAACCCTCACCGTAAAGAAACTAGGCCTTCCCTTTGTGATATTTGTATTTGCCACAATTGTCGGCGTCGGCGTGGCAAATGACCGTTCCGAGGCGTTACGGGTATTCTGTTTCTTCCTGACGGCTTTTTTGCTGTGCATTGTTTTAATTGGTTCTTTGACGGATGAAAAAGCACTGAAAAAATTTCTGTCATTTATCTACTGGGCCATGATTGTTATGGCGTTGATGGGATTTTATCAGAGAATAGCGGGCGTTGAAGTCAGTGCATCCTTGACAGACCTCACCGTCAACGCAGGCATGCCGGGACGCGTATATTCTTCTTTTGAAAATCCAAATAATTATGCCGAGGCAATTGTGCTCTTGTTGCCGCTTGCTCTGGCATACTGCACCATGGTAGAGGGACAAAATCACCGGATTGCAGCGCTGCTGTCCCTGCTGCTGCCGGTGGGCGCGCTGCTAATGACATATTCCCGCTCCGGATGGGTGAGTTTTGCTTTGGCCGCAGTTGTGTTTGTTTTCTTTTACAACAAACGTCTGATGCCGGCATTTCTGCTGCTAGCGTTGCTGGCAATTCCACTACTTCCTCAAACGATCATCAACCGGATTTTGACCATTGGCTCCACCAAGGATTCTTCCAATACCTATCGTCTCTATATTTGGGACAGCGCACTAAACATGATTCGGGATTATGGTCTACGAGGCCTTGGCCTGGGACCGGAAAATTTCCGGCCGGTATATCTGGCCTATGCGCATAAGACTGCAGTGAACGCAATGCATGCCCATATGCTTTATTTGGAGATTTGGATTGAAATGGGATTGCTGGGCATTGGAAGCTATCTCTGTTATTATTTCTGTACCATTCGCAATGCAATTATTCGCATCGGGACTTCATCCAAGACATTGCGAATTACCTTGATCTCTGCAGTAAGTTCTTTAGCCGGCATTGCATTTATATCTGCGGCGGAATATATCTGGTATTATCCTCGTGTGCTGTTTTGCTTTTTCATCCTCACAGGCGTTGCAACGGCAGCCGTCAACATCTCTAGGAGAGGAGAGCCCACATGAAAATTATGCACATCATCAGCGGCGGTGATAAGGGCGGCGCAAAAACCCACATGTTTGCGTTGCTAGATGAGTTGTGCAAAATTGCGGATGTTACAGTAGTCTGCTTAATGCAGGGGGTATTTTACCAAGAAATTCAAGAGCGCAGTGTTCGTACGGTTCTGTTAGAGCAAAAAAACCGTATGGATTTGTCTGTCTGCCGGACAGTGGAACATATGGTTCAAGAGGAAGGCTTCGACATCATCAATGCCCACGGCGCAAGAGCAAATTTTGTGGCTATGCTGCTCCGAAAGAGGAAACTGCGCATTCCTATTGTTACGACCATTCACAGCGATTACCTCTTGGACTTTGATACACTTGGGAAAAAATTGATTTTTACACCACTGAACATGATCGCTTTGAAAAAGCTTCGGTATAAAATTGCGGTCAGCGATTCTTTCCGCGACATGCTGATCTCCCGCGGATTTCATCCCAACGATATTCGGACAGTGTATAACGGAATGCGGTTTGACGAACCAATCAATCCAGTCTCCAAGGAAGCGTTCGCCGCACGTTTTTCCATTCCATATGACCCCGACAAGGTGTACATCGGTATTGCGGCCCGATTCAATCGCGTAAAAGGCGTAGATGTATTTCTGCAAGCCGCTGCGCAGGTTTTGCAACATACGGACAAAGCGAGATTTGTGATTATTGGGGAAGGAGAAGACGAAGGGTCTTTAAAGGCATTGGCTCAATCCTTGGGAATTGGGGATAAAGTATATTTTTTGGGATTTGTACGGGAAAATTATGACTTTTATCATTTCATTGATATTAACACCTTGACATCTCTCAGCGAAAGCTTCCCTTATTCCCTTTTAGAGGGTGCCCGAATGAAAAAGCCCACAGTTGCTTCGGCAGTGGGCGGTGTTCCACAGCTGATTCTGGACGGCGAAACTGGACTGCTGTTTGACAATCAAGATGCAGCAGAATGCAGTCGCCATTTGCTTTGGATGATCGAACATCAAGATCAGGCTCGTCACATGGGACAAGCGCTATATGATTATGCATCTCAACACTTTTCCAGCCACGCTTTGGCTGCCGCATATCTTCAAAATTACGAAGCCTTCATTCAAAAGTATCACCGAAAAAAAGCCTATGATGCAGTGCTCTCCGGTTATTATGGATTTGGGAATTTTGGAGACGACCTAGTTTTGAGAACGCTGATAACAGAGATTCAGCGACGAAATCCACAGTTGGAGCTTTTGGTCCTCAGCAGGAAACCGAGAGAGAGTGCGCAGAAATTTGGTGTGGACTGTAAAAATCGGTTTAGTCTTTTCGCAGTGCATCATGCCATCCGGCAAAGCGGCGCGTATATCAACGGCGGCGGCTCTCTTTTAACAGATGTGACCAGCCGACGTTCCTTATACTATTATGCAAATCTTTTGATCTATGCCAAACGGCATGGTTTGACCACAGCCTTGCTGTCCAATGGTGTGGGACCGCTGCGTTATTCTTCCAGCCGCCGAAAAATACAGCAGGCACTGGCGTACACAGATCTTATCACCCTGCGGGACCGGGATTCCCTGGAGCTTGTACAAAAATTAGGATACGAAAATGCATACTTATCATCGGATCTCGCGGTACTGAGTTCTCCAAAATCGAACCGGGGAATCAATCGCCAATTTGCTGCTTATGGCGTAACCCAGGGCAAATATGCAGTGGTATGTCTTCGAGACTGGCGGGAGAATGCACCTGATTTTGAGTCAGTGTTGGCCCGGGGTTGTGACTTCATTACAGAAAAATATGGTCTGCTTGTTGTACTGTTGCCTGTACAGCCTGAGCGGGATTTAGGAATCTCCCAAGAGGTCGCCCGACAAATGAAATCTCGGAGTATCATCCTCGCAAAGCAGGCGGAGGATATTGACATGGTTTACAACTGGATTGCTGAGGCAGGTCTTTGCGTATCCATGCGGCTTCACCCATTAATCTGCGCCTTTGCCGCCGGAACTCCGCTTTTGGGTATCTCTTATGACAAAAAAATTGCGGAGTTTTTAGACGACATTCAGGGGATTCCACCGCTGCGAGCGGAAGATATTCATCAAGATCAATTGTGCTCCGCACTCGATGCGGCCATGTCATCATCTGTGTCAAGCAACAAATCCATTTTGCATCAGATGCAGACGTTGGCAAAGAAATCGGTGGATCTGCTGATGATGCAGCTTCAAAAAGGCCGTGACCCGGCCCAATGAAACCAGATCACGGCTATTTTAAATAGTTATAAATCACATGACTCTGCCCTAGCGTCAGGTTGGTAAGAATATGGCTGCAGGAAACAATTTCTTTGACTGGAAGGTCCCCCAATGGACAGTTTACATGTTCAAAAAGCTGGAGCCGGGCATCGCCGGACCAGGCCTCTAAAATTTCACAATCCGACGTTTGGGTACGAATTATCTCCGCAATCCGAGGAGATCCATCATAATTTGGTTGGAGCTTAAGCATATAATTGGGAGAACAGATTTCTTTCCGGGCAGTTTCCGGATCCAGGGGATAAAATTTGTAGGTCATGGTGGCTGTCGCAATCCGCATACGGGAAGGGCCATATTCTAAAATGCCTACCAGTGTATCCCCATCCACATATAATTTGGGAAACCCCCATTTTTTCGGATATGCATTTCGTTCACGGCCCGCAGCAGTCGCTTCAAAGTTGTCAAGATACATCATATGGAGATATTCTCCTGTTTCACCCTGAAACCCCACTGGGATAGCTTGTCCACACTCTGTGTAATCGCCAAAACCGGTGGCATCCGGCATTCGCATCACTTCAAATCGTACCAACGGTTCGTCTAGGAGTTCCAATGGTTCCGGTACGGCTCGTCTCAGAGCTTCCCAATCTGTTTTATACGTAATAAAAAGATGATCCCGCCGGTTGAACCGATGGCTACAACCCGGAATAGCGGGAGATGTCAAAGGGTTTGAAAATCGTTTCAGCACATCTGTTTCTGTCATAAACGCTCCTCTTTTCATGAAGATATATCTGATTGTACCACAGGGCCTATGGCAAGTCAAACAGCTGAAATGCTGCAAATTATAGGTCAATTGACGTTTAGGAGGCGCCGCTATGCAAGGAATTCGAGACAGTTATGCATACTATCTCTATCGTATCCTGCAAGCTTGGCTTTCCCGTCAGTGGCAGGAGAGCCTGGCCGTTCGATGGGTCACCGGGCAAACACCTGTTCATCCCTCTGTATTTGGAAATTGGCTCTCTGTGAAATTGCTCGGTTTCCTGCAAAATTTAATACGGAAACTAAAATTGGATCGGCTTCTATCCGGCAGCATTTTTCTGCACCCAGCACTATTTGCAGTCGGTGCGCTAGCCTTAGCGCCGATTCTGCCTACAATGGGCCTGTTGGCTTTAGCCGGATCTGGACTCGTTTCATTGCTGCTACGCATAAGCTTAGGTCAAAGCCTTTCCACAGGGAATATTGGCCGATACGTTCTGTTATATGCGGCCATATATTTGTATGCCACGGCAACTTCAGCAACATTACGCGGCAGCCTGTTGCCAGGCCTACTTACAACGGCCTTTGTGTTGTTTTATTTTGTCGTTGCGGGCAGTAACTTTACGCAACAGCAGGTTCAACAAGCCGTTGCTGCCATCACACTGGCGGGGGGATTGGTTGCACTCTATGGCTTTTATCAAATGGCGTTTCCAGAACGCTTTCGCAGCGTTTGGACGGATACCGACATGTTTTCGTCCATTACTTTTCGTGTTTACTCCACATTGGAGAACCCGAATGTGCTGGGAGAATATTTTCTTTTGGTTCTTCCCCTGAGCGCAGCGCTGATGCTAACAGCAAGAACCTGGCCCGGCCGTATTTTGTGCTTAGCCGCCTGTGGTGCGATGGGGATTTGCTTAATCGCCACCTACTCCAGGGGCTGTTATTTAGGCATTCTGCTGGCCATATTGTTGTTTTTGATATTACTGGATCGACGGTTTTTACTTTTAGCCATCGTTGCAATTGTCTTAAGCCCGCTGTATTTGCCAGATTCCGTATTTACCAGACTAACTAGCATTGGAAATTTGACAGACTCATCTACATCCTACCGGGTATACATTTGGATGGGCACCTTGGCAATGTTAAAGGATTACTGGTTCTGCGGAATCGGCCCTGGAACGGCTGCATTCAATCAAGTATACCCGGAATATGCCTATAACGCAATTGCTGCACCGCATTCCCATAATCTTTTTTTGCAGATCGTGTGCGATAGTGGAATTTGCGGCATTTTAATATTCCTGTTGCTCATTGTAAGCTTTTACCGGATGATGTTTACGGCAATCCATCGAGAGCAAGACAGAACCGCGCGAGTCTTTCAAATTGCCGGCGTTTCCGCAGTCTCCGGATTTTTACTCCAGAGTATGACAGATTATACGTTTTATAATTACCGGGTAATGTTGCTCTTCTGGGGCGTTTTAGGACTTTGTGTGGTTTTCTGCCGTATAGGCACTTCAAAATCGGGAGGGGTATCATGATCAAAGTGCTCCATATCTTGACCGACAGCAACATTGGCGGAGCCGGACGTTGCCTCATCAACTACCTCCAATATTATAATAAAAGCCGCTTTGATGTCAAAGTCGTGCTGCCGAAAAACAGCAAACTGATTCCAGAGGTAGAACAATACATACCGGTGATTGCAGCAGATAACATTGCAGAAACATCTTTTTCTTTTGCTTCTCTTAAAGTCCTCAAACAAATTATTCGAGCGGAAGCTCCAGATATTGTACATACCCACGGCTCACTCAGCGGACGAATCGCCGCAAAGCAGTTGGGCGCCAAGGTGGTGTATACTCGTCACAGCGCATTCCCGGTCCCACGATATTTAAAAAGCGGTTTGGGCCATAGGCTTTACGGTTTGATCAACGCTCACTATGCGGATCGCATTATTGCAATCAGCCCCGCTTGTCAGCAAAATCTGTTAGACAGCGGTGTGCCTGGAGAAAAAATCGTCGTGATGATGAATGGCGCTGCTCCCATTCCGCGTCTATCAGATCTCCGGCGAAGAGAGCTGCGCCAAACGCTTCAACTTCCAGAGTCCTGCTTTGTTGGTGGAATTTTGGCCCGACTGGAGCCATACAAAGGGCACATGCTTTTGTTGGCCGCAGCAAAATCACTCATGGATGCGGGGCGGGAATTTCGCTTCCTAATCGGAGGCAGTGGGCCGGAAGAAGGGAAACTACGCGCAAAGATCCAAGAACTTGGGTTAACCAATCACGTGTTTATGCTGGGATTTGTAGAAGATGTATCTGAAATACTCAACATTTTAGACGTACAGATAAACTGTTCCTGGGGAACAGAAGCATCCTCTTTATCCCTGATTGAGGGAATGAGTCTGGGACTGGCTACGGTAGCCAGTGATTATGGCGGAAATCCCTGGCAGATAGAGGATGGGAAAACGGGGCTGCTGTTTCCTTCCGGGGACAGCGATGCACTTCGAGATTGCCTTCAACGGCTGATGGACGAACCGGAATTACTCATGGAACTGAAAAAAAATGCTTTGGAGGCATATCAGTCTGAATTCACAGGGGAAATTTTTGCGGATAACGTGGAAAAGGTTTATAATCAGATTCTATATCGGAAATAGAGGTACGGCATGGATTCAAAGATGTTTAAAATTCGTCCAAATTTTTTTGATATTTTACTGATAGCGCTGGTCCTGATCGTAGTGCTGGCCGCCTATTTTATTAGCCGCGGAAACGACGGTGACGAGAAGAACCGCCGCAGCTATACAGTCGAACTAGTAGACGTATTGGATCAAAATGTAGATAAAGTTGCGGTCGGAGACACCGTTATTGATAAGGTAAAGAATCTGGACATGGGCGTGGTAACGGATATCGAAGTCCAACCAGCTATGACGACACAACTGGACGAGGATACTATGATTCTTCAACAGGTTCCACGGGAAGGATATTCTTCTGTCATCCTCACCATTGAATCTACTACCACAGAAACGGAATATTCCATCAATACAACAAGCGGTTATTTGGTACGAATCGGAGTAGAAGTATACTGTGCGGCGGGAGCCCTGGAGGCCGGCGGCTATTTAACGGGGGTTGCGCGATGAGAGGAGCCGAACCAATGAAAAAAAGAAAACATCGACTCACCTGGTTTGATTACCTGCTGCTTCTCATTCTGCTTGCACTTGTGACAGGAACCTGCTTGAAATTTTTTGGCAGGGAATATACTTCGCTCTCCAACAGAGAAACAAACTTTACTTACCAGATGATGCTTTTCGGCGCCACAGATTTTGTGACGGAAGCATTGCAGGTAGGCGACCCGGTATACGATGGAAGTCTGAACAGCAATGTAGGCGTGATAGAACACATAGAGATCGCCCCAGCAGAAACAGAGGTAACTCGAGCGGACGGTACGATTGCAATGGGTACCGATGCGAGCCGCAATGATGTTGTCCTTACAATTTGTGCTTCAGGCCAAGAGCTCGAAGATGGCTATCGGCTGGGTGACTATAAAATAACGGATACTTTAAGTGATGTGTTTTATACCAAATATGTCCTGTGGTATGGGACGATAACATCCATTGACTGAGGTGACGCAATGAAGATACTCATGGCCCTTATGAGCCTTGAAATTGGCGGTGCAGAAACCCATGTGGTAGAACTGGCCAAAGAACTGAATTATCGAGGCCATGAGATCCTTGTTGCGTCCAACGGCGGGGCATACACAAAAGCGTTGGAGGCGGCAGGGATACGGCACGTGAAGATCCCCATGCACCGTCGGAATCTCTACGCAATGTTGAAATCACTTCGGCAGCTTCGGCAACTGATTCAGTCGGAAAATCCAGATTTAGTCCATGCTCATGCGCGTATTCCGGCATTTCTCTGCGGTATTTTGCAGAGATCCATGCATTTCCCCCTGCTGACTACAGCACACGGTGTGTTCAAGGTAACGCCAATTCTTAGAATCATGACCTGCTGGGGAGATCGAACCGTGGCAATCAGTCAGGATATCCGCTCCTATCTTATGGAAAACTATCAGGTTCCTTCTGATTTAATTCACATGACCATCAATGGTATTGATACGGAATTGTTTCGCCCAATGTCACCCGACCAAACTGTGAAACAAGCGCTAAACCTGGGAGACGGCCCTGTCATAGCACTGGTAAGCCGGTTGGATGATCCCAGTGCACTCGCAGCCGAGAGCCTCATACGCATTGCCCCGGATCTATCCCGGAAAATTTCTGGTGTGGAGATCCTTGTGGTTGGCGGCGGAGATCAGGCGCCGAAGCTCGACAAACTGGTACAATCCGTTAACAGCCGCTGTGGAAGGACCATAGTGCATATGACAGGTCCAAGGACCGATGTGGCTGCACTTCTATCACTGGCAGATGTATTTGTAGGCGTCAGCCGGTCGGCATTGGAAGCCATGAGCTCCGGGAAACCGGTAATTTTGGCTGGCGGCGAGGGCTATGGAGGTATTTTTACGGCGGATACAATGGCTGCAGCCCAAGAAACAAATTTTTGCTGCCGCGGGAACAGCGCCGTGACTGATAAGGTGTTGCTACGCGATCTGATTACAGTGCTGTGTATGCCTGAGGCAGAACGGCAACAACTGGGACAACTGGGCCGTAAAATGGTCCAAAAACAGTATTCTGTCCACCGTATGGCCGAAGATTATTTAACAGTCTATTGGCATCTTCTGCATCCAGATTATCCCGCCACAGCGGTCATTTCCGGATACTATGGTTACGGAAACTTAGGGGACGATGCAATCCTCCTGGCAATCAGCCGTCAGATTGCGCAGCTGGAACAGCCCGTTCGGCTAGTAGTTCTATCCCGATCCCCGCAGGAGACTACTGGAAAGTATGGTCTTAGAGCTGTAAAACGATTTTCCCCAATTGGTGTATACCGAGCCGTGCGAAACTGTGATGTGCTCATTTCCGGAGGCGGCAGCCTGCTCCAAGATAAGACATCTGTCAGATCTCTCTATTATTATTTGGGCATCATTCGCCTGGCCCAACGGCTGCAAAAGCCCGTTTTTCTCTGGTCCAATGGGATCGGTCCACTGTGCCGGTCAAGTAGCCGAGAAAAAGTCCGTAACACATTGAAGACCTGTGACATGATTACGCTTCGGGATGAAGCTTCTCTTCAAACCCTTCGAGACTTGGGACTCATTCAAAAAGATTTGATGATTACAGAGGATCCGGCCTTTGCGCTCCAAATTCCCTCTCAAGTCCAATCCAGACAACGCTTGAAACAAATAGGGATTGATTGGGAACAATCAATCGTGGGGATATCCGTCCGTCCGTCGGAAGGAATGGATCGGGCCGTGGATGAATTCGCCACATTAGGGGATCGAATTGTTCAGGAGCTTGGCAGACGTGTCGTATTCTTGGTTATGCAGGAATCTGAGGATGGACACGTTATCTCAAAGATACAGCAAAAAATGCAGGAAACGTCATATATTATCAAATCTACAGATCATCCGGAGGAGATGCTGGGTATCATTGGTTGTATGGACGCTTTGATTTCAATGCGGCTTCATACCATTATCTTTGCAGCCAAAGCACGGGTGCCGACACTGGGCTGTATTTATGATCCCAAGATCGACGCATTTTTAAAACGTTTAAACATGCCAAATTGCGGTACCCCACAAAACATGCAGGCAACAACCGCATTGTCAGAGCTGAAAGATCTGCTGGATCATCATGAGACTGTCCGTGATCGTTTGGACTGCCAAGTCCGGGAAATCGAACAGGGAACGGGTAAAGCCATAGAATTATTTCAACAATTGTTGAAAACCAATGTAAAGAAAAAAATACATTAGCACGCTTTTACCATTCCCGCATCTCTTGCGGCTTTGCTATATTTCGTTTATAATATATACAGGAATTACAAGGAGGAGGTAAGCTCCATGAAACATATTAGGCCGACCTATTGCGAGCAGTTCTACTGTACAGGTGAAAGCTGTCCCGCCCCCTGTCCGGCACCATTGGATATGACCTGGACCAGAGCGGTAGGCGAGTTCTGTGAGACCGGTCTATCGTTGGCCTGTCCCAAAGCTGCAACGCTGATTCTACAGCATGCTGAAAAAACTACATTTCATCAAGAACATGACACCCTGCCGCCTGACAAACTATCCGAAACAGAACAGGAGTATTTGGCTCGAATTCTTGATGCCAGAAAAACAATGGATCTACTGCTTCAAGATCGGGATATGGGTTATCGGCCAAGCATAGTCCTAGCGCTTACCTATGGTGCAGAATTTGATCCGTTAATTACTGCAAAAAATCGATATGCCTACGAAGAATTGGATTGGGGATTTACAGAGCAGCCAAATCGGCAATTTCAGGCTGTAGTGCAGCTGACCGGAAGCTGGGAGCATAAACGCACCGATATGTGCAGTATCCTCTCGGAATTTCAACAGCTGTGTATTGGTGATACCATACTGGATAATCATTTAAGTGAAACCCTGAAGTTATTTCAAACCATCAGCGGCGAAGAATACAGGATTATGCGGGATCAGTTCGACCGCTATATGGAACAAAAGCCACACTTATTTGAAAATTTACTATTGTACTATGTCCATCGCTACTTTTTGTCGGATACAAATCTACAGACGGTAGAACCTGGCGTCAAGTTGATGGCTGTAAGCGCTGCTCTTTTGCGGGCGTTAGCAGCTCGTATCTGGAAAGAAACCGGTAACTTAACCGAAGATACATTTACAGTACTATGCTGGCACTATTCCAGATGCACCGAGGAAAATCAGAAGGTCTATCAAACCATTTGCGGGCGTTTCTGCCAATCTCCTCTATATAGCTGGGAACGGCTTCAACGTCTGCTTTGGCGATAAAAGGTTTGAACGCTTCTCATTGTTCTTTTCTGCTCAAAATGGAAACAAGCAGTACCTAAACAGTACTGCTTGTTTTTTAATCTGCGGAACTTTCTTCCATGTACGACCCTGATTCCTCTGCAGAGTTTGTTGAATCTTCAGACGTCACAGTATCCTCTGGAGCGGCGTTTGTCGTCCCACCACTTGTATCTTCACTCGCCTGGGAGGTAAGTACATCTGTCAACGAAGTATCTTTCAAAAACGTATCCGCGCTGTAAAGATATAACACGTCGGTGATGCCATAACTGTTGAGAACAGAATCAATGTTATCATAATAGTATCGAGGATCTATCATAATAATATTTTCATAATAGGGAATCAGAAATTGCATAAAACAGTTGGCATAAGAGTCCTTAAAGACCAGGAGATTACGGCTGTTAT
>CABRZL010000029.1 GCA_902475435.1 uncultured Eubacteriales bacterium
TCCCAAACCCGTATTTAGAGTTCCATCAGTTCTTTCTCTTTTTTCGTACACTGATCGTCTACTTTTTTGACATAATCGTCGGTCACTTTCTGAAGATCTTTCTCTGCGGCTTTCTGATCGTCTTCCGTGATTTCGGATTTTTTCTTCATGGCTTTAATCACATCCATAGCATCTCGACGTATATTCCGAATCGCTACTTTGCTGTCCTCGCCGTATTTTTTGATCTGTTTGGTAAGTTCCTTACGGCGCTCCTCTGTAAGCTGAGGAAAGATCAGACGAATAATACGCCCGTCGTTCTGGGGGTTAATTCCCAAATCACTGACCTGAATCGCTTTTTCAATCGGCTTCAAGAGGCTTTTGTCCCAGGGCTCAATCACCAAAGTCCGAGGATCCGGAGATGTAATGGAACCGACCTGATTGATGGGAGTCTCCACACCATAATATTCCACAGAGATACGATCCAATACAGATGCATTGGCACGACCTGCCCGGACTGAGGCAAACTGACTCTGCAACACCTCAATCGTTTTATCCATTTTTTGGGTATAAGGACTCATATCGACTTTCATAATAAGCGCCTCCTTAATTAGTTACACAGGTTTCTTGATATCTAAATTTATCCATGTACATAAGTACCGATATTCTCTCCCATAGCAGCCTTGAAAATATTCTCCGGTTGTTTGAGTGCAAACACAAAAACAGGAATATCATTATCCATACAAAGACTGGTGGCAGTGGAATCCATCACTTGCAGTTGTTTTGCCAGCACCTCGGAATAGGTTATGTCATCAAATTTCTTCGCGTCGGGGTTGGTGGCCGGATCTGAGTCGTACACTCCGTCAATATTCTTGGCAAGAAGGATCACATCTGCATCAATCTCTGCCGCACGAAGCGCCGCTCCCGTATCGGTAGAGAAATATGGATTGCCAGTGCCACAGCCAAAAATCACAACTCTTCCTTTATCCAAATGACGGCAGGCCCGTTGCCGAATATAAGGCTCTGCAATAGCTCTCATCTCAATCGCCGTCTGCACCCGTACTTCCACATCCCGTTGTTCTAAACAATCTGCCACAGCCAGAGCGTTAATTGTGGTAGCCAGCATTCCCATATGGTCGGCTCGAACCCGCTGCATCCGGTCCCCTCCGTCTTTCATGCCGCGCCAAAAATTTCCTCCTCCTACCACAATGGCCACCTGTATGCCAGACTCTGTACATTGCTTGACCACATCACATACTTTACCAATTACGTCAAAATCCAGGCCCCGCTTGGCGTCTCCCGCCAGTGCCTCACCGCTGATCTTCAGCAGCACACGTTTATACTGCGGTTCTCTCATGGTTTCATTCTCCTTTATGTTGCGCCCTGAACAAGCAAGGGCATAAAGTTACCGCCCCTATTCTACCCTAATTTTCGCCAGAAGGAAAGGGGTAATTTAAAAATATTCTCATAGATCTCATGTATTCTTCTTCTATTATGGTCAACATACGCAAATTATGAAACATGTTGAACAGATAAAATGATTCTTTATTAATTCAGATTCGTCATTTTTGACATTTCAGCATTTTCACTTTGTTAGATTTAACAGTGATTTTAAAAAATATTGCATTATAATGAAATCAGGATCCGATGAGCAATGAAGCGCTCTATTTTATACGCTTGCTAGCAGGTAAAATAATACTATTAAAATACGATAGACTCATCTTACCACATAGGCGCCTGTTGACCCATATGACGCCGCTTTTACCCATAGTTTTGAAGAAAGAGGTTTTACTATGTCCACATATTATTATCTTCCCACTCGCAATATTTTTGGTGCAGGTTCCGTTGCCGAGGTTGGCGACCTGATGAACAGCTTAGGCGGAAAACATGCCATGATTGTCACAGATCAGTTTCTAGGTTCCTCCCCTATGGCAGATCGGATTACCAATATTTTAAAAGAGGCCGGTGTGGATTCCTGTATATTCTCCGGTGCAGAGCCTAACCCCAAGGACACCAATGTCAATGCCGGTCTCGCCTTCTATCAGGAACACAGCTGTGACAGCATTATCTCTTTGGGCGGCGGTTCTTCCCACGATTGTGCAAAAGCCATTGGCCTATTGGCTACCAATGGCGGCGCCATTGCAGATTATGAGGGCGTAGACAAAGCGCACACAAATCTCCCACCCATGCTTGCCATCAACACGACGGCCGGCACCGCTTCGGAAATCACCAGATTCTGCATCATCACCGATACGTCCCGCAAGGTTAAAATGTGCATTGTAGACTGGAGAGTAACCCCGGATGTGGCCGTCAATGATCCGGAGCTGATGAAGGGCATGCCTACTTCCCTTACCGCTGCCACCGGAATGGACGCACTGACTCACGCAGTAGAAGCATATGTTTCCACAGACGCCAATGCGCTCACCGATGCTGCGGCAAAAAAAGCCATAGAGATGATCGGCCACTATCTGCCAAAGGCAGTTGCCAACGGCGATTATATGAAGGCCAGGGATCAAATGGCCTATGCGCAATACCTTGCCGGAATCGCATTCAACAACGCTTCTCTTGGATATGTCCACGCCATGGCGCATCAGCTTGGTGGTTTCTATGATCTTCCTCACGGTGTTTGCAATGCATTACTTCTCCCCTATGTAGAAAGATTCAACATCATCGGGAATTACGACCGATTTGTTGAGATTGGCGAAGTGATGGGTATCTACAGCCACAGTACACATCCCATCTATGAAGACAAGGCCATGGAATGCATCGCCGGTCTGAAGCGTTTTGCCGACTTCTTGGGTATTCCGAAAAACCTCAAGGCCCTGGGTGTGAAGCCTGAAGATTTCGACATTATGGCTGAAAATGCAATGAAGGACGCTTGCGCTCTCACCAATCCTCGTAAAGCCACAAAGCAGCAGATCATTGAGATCTACCAGCAGGCATATGAAGGCAGTTTTGACGTTCAGTAATCCTACAATAGCCATGGCGGCGACCTGTATTCGTAAGGTCGCCGCCATGGCTATTCTTGCACGCTGTTTGCTCTCATGGAATCTTGCGCTTCCCCAATTCCAGCAAGGTTCCGGCGATACTGCGTGGGTGAAATTCCATCACATCTGCGAAATGCGCGGGTCAAAGTCCAAGCGCTTCGATAACCCACTTGCTCTGCAATGGCAGTAACCGAATCGTTAGAAGATGCAAGGCGCTTTTTCGCCTCCTGAACACGAATTTTTGTAATTTCATCTACTAAACTTTCTTCCTGTTCTTGCTTATACAGATGACTGAGATAGGATGCACTATATCCAAACCGTTGGCAAAGCAGCTCAACACCCAATTCACAGTTCGAAAAATTCTCCCGAATATACTGTCGAATCGGATCCGTACGTTTGCCGTTAGATGGCATATGCAGCACAAAGTCCCCAAAGAAACGATCCAACAGAGATGTAAGCTGCTCAAAATTTTTGCAACGGGAAATTTGAGCATCAATCTCCGGCTCCACCAAAATTTTTCTCTCTGCTGCTCCAGGCCAAAGCGATATCGCCGTACGCAGTCTCTTTTTTAAGGGAGACTTGAGTTCCCACAACGCATTTTCGCTTGGGGCAAATGTTTCAATGTAAGTATCTGTCAATGCCCTGGCCTGCCTAATATCTCCTGTCAGAACTGCAATATAAAACAGTTTATCATTATAGGCTCGATACCGTTCTGTACTGCCAGCACTGGTGACATCATAGGCGGTGATCACACAGCTCTCAGTAATTGCTGCCGTTTGCTCAAAGAGCAGCTTCGATTCCTGCCAAATCCGCGTTAGATCTCGAAGTTCCTGGGTAGGCTGACTGATTACAGCGGCAATTAAAATAGTATAGCTGTTCTGCAAATAGGAAACGGCCTTGGACAAAATCTGCGCCAACTGCTCCACCATTTCTCTCTGGGAAAGCATGGTCTCTGATGGTTGATGAAAATTCACCAATAAGAGAATTTCATTATCAGCCACCGCCGAATAACACAGGTGCTCTACATTGAGCATACCACAGCAAACATGCAGAACCGTGTCGCGCAAATGATTAAACTCTTCATGACTGGCGGGATACCGTGATTCTCCAACACTTGTGGCTCCAAGCCCAATGACATCTAAAGTACATACCAACAAATCCGGATACGGAAGCCGTATCCCATTTTTTTCTAATTGAGAACTGAGATTGCTGGTATGAATGGGATCGACGCTGTCTTCAATCAAGTTTTTTACAAAAATATTTTGCAGCATATCCCGACATTCTCGCAGTTCCCTGCGAAGTTTTTGATTCTCCCGCATTAAGTGCGCCATACGCTTTCCGGATTCCTGCGCCATAGCCACGCCCCCTTTTTTATTGTAGCATAAATTTTAGCTATCACAACTGCAATTTCAGCGCAATTTCTTCTTTTTGCGCAAAATATTTTGTCTTTTTCAAAATCTAAGATTATGCGCAAATCAAAGAAAAGCAAACTGGAAATTTACGTCCTCGATCCATAAGATATAGACAACCAAACTGTAAAGGAGGACAAAAAGATGAAAAAACTCTCCCTATCCCTGGTTGCGCTATTGTTGCTGGGCATTTTTTCAGGGTGTAATGGTACCAGCGGTTCCTCTGTTGCGGCTTCAACTGATGCCTCAACTACCGCCACAGCTTCACCCGCAGCTTCAGAAACTATTTCCACAGAGCAACCTTCTAGTAACGCTCCATCCTCTGACCTGGAATCTACGGAGGAGAGCCAAGCTGCATCAGAACCTGAGGATTACACCCTGACAGACACAACGGAAACCTTAAGTCTCTGGTATCCTGCTGCCGGCACATTTCAGAGTATGATTGACTACTCTGATCACGCTCGTCTAAAGGCCACGGAAGAACTCACAAACGTCCACATTGAGCTGCAGCTAAGCGCCACTGAAACTGCTACGGAAACTCTAAATCTCATGGCAGCCAGCGGCGACTACCCGGACATGATCCAAAATCCCAACATGCTCACCGGTGGTGTGACCGCAGCTGTAGAAAATGAAATGCTGATCCCACTCAATGATCTTTATGAGGAGTTTATGCCCCACTACAAGGCAATTCGGGAATCACTGGAAGCCTATGAGAAAGACAGCAAACTGGAAGATGGCACCATTCCTATGGCCTATACTTTCTATGAGGAAGGCTATGGAATCAATTTGGGGCCTGTCATCCGCCAAGACTGGCTAGATGACCTGGGTCTTGACGCACCGGTTACTTACGATGACTATCACAACGTATTGACCGCCTTTAAAAACGAAAAAGATGCCGACGCAGTCCTCTGGATCCCGTACACTGGTAGTGTAAGCGGTTATCTGGCCGCAGGATTCGGTACCGGCAGCGGAATGCTCTACAAAGACGGAGAAGTTCTCTACGGCCCAATCACCGATGAATACAAAGATTTTCTTGCGATGATGAAAACGTGGTACAGCGAAGGGCTAATATACACAGACTTCGCCACCTACACCTCCAGTGAACAATATCCCCCGGACGAACTGATTTCTCATAATCGTACCGGTATTTTCTACAGCACAGCTGCCATGATGACAGAGTTCGAGGGCAAAAGTACGGACGGAAGCATGACGCTGGTCGCCATTCCAGATGCCGTGCAGGCAGAAGGCAATCAAAATCACGTTTGCCATAATTACTCTCTGGTACTGGGAATGGGTACTGGCATCTCCACTACTTGCAAAAATCCGGAGCTTGCGGCAAAGTGGCTCGATTTCCAATACACCCGGGCAGGATATCTTTTGAATAATTACGGGGAAGAAGGCATCAGCTACACATTGGACGAGAACGGCAATCCGCAATTTACGGAACTGGTTACAAACAATCCCGATGGACTGCCCCTCCCAATTGCCATTGAAAAATATGCCTGCATGAACGGTCCCTTTGTAATTGACTACACACGTATGTACGCCGGTTATACCGACGCGCAAAAGGAAGCCAGTGAAATTTGGTCTGCAACTTCTGACAATGAGTGGATGGTGGACAACATCCCCTTAGAAACAGAAGAAAGTACAGAATATAATTCTGCTTCTAATGAGGTCTCCACCTATGCACAAGCTCAAATCGCCAAATTTATTATGGGCGAAGTAGATCTCGAAGCGGGATGGGATGAATACGTAGAAACCTGCCAATCTCTAGGTACCCAAACCATGATCGATATTTATACTGATGCCGTGGCACGTTACAACGCGGCATGAGGAGGATACTATGAAAAAAATGTACAGCCTCAATGATATCGGTGCAAACCTGGACCTTCCCTGCCGGGAAGCCCCAGGACCCAGAGGAACTTCTTTGGAATACATATGGAACCTATCAGCTGCAAACCAAATGATTGCGCTAATTGTCCAAGATAACATTAGTGAGGTGATTCTGGACGGACACCCTCAGGCATGGCTTGCCTGTTATCTGGCATTAAAGCTTCGCCCTCGTGTGGTCAGCCTGTTCATCCCACCAATGGGCTGCGATATTCCCATGGTTCCGCTGTCTTTCGGCCAGACAAATCCCGACGGCCATGTAATATTTCAAATAAGTTCCTTTGAAGATGGTCTGCTTTTACAATTTCAGCCTGACAGCCGAGATTATCAACCGTCGTTTCTCCAAAATATCGTTTTGCCGGAATCCACGCAAGGACAGCATATCTACCTACAAGGTATGGCTCCAAACTTTATCACAGGTTCTCTGGCTTTAACATTGGCAGACGTCTGCCCCAGCGTCTCCATCGGTGGACAGGATGGCAGCTTTATCTGTGTTTCATCCGCCTCCGGAGATAAACAACCAGGGCAAATTACGGCTACGAGATCCATGGAACGTCCGAACACCCCTGCTTCAGAAAGGAGATAACACCTTGGAAACTGATGTAAAACAAGTTACGATGCTCTGTAAAAAACTGACTGGACATGAGGTCTGCCATCAGTTGGTAAGCCGTCTATGCCGGGATTTATCCTTTGGCAATCTTCAGTTTTTTGCTGATACTTGGGCCAATCGGGAAGATACCGTGTTGGAATTACCCTGGGGAAATTACTATGGCAATGCCAGTATCCGCCGTTGCTTATTGGAAGAAGCCCCTATCAAAAACCGAACCGGCATGATGGATGTTCACTGTGCCATCACAGAATGCCTGGAAATCGCCGAGGATGCGCTAACCGCCCGCGGCTGCTGGATGTTCCAAAGTATTACCACCCGGTCAACCGGAGAAGCTCACTGGGTCTGGTATAAAGCAGATATTTGCTTCACTGCGGAAAATGACAACTGGAAATTCTGGCGTATGACTATCTATCCCATGTTCGATGCAGATTTTGATGAGGATTGGGGCAATCTACAGCCCACCGACTGGACAAAGGTTTCAGCAGGCCGGCATCCTGATGCGCCTGCTGCCGAAAAGCCATGGCATTTGGGTGATCCAATCCGACTCTGGGAATGCTATCCACCAAAACCTTACCATACTTGGAACGAAACTGTACTGGGGAGGGAACCAAAATGAGATCACTAGAAGAACTGCAGTTGGCTTTTGCCCGGCTCCGCGCTGTAGATGACTGCCGAAATCTGATGACACGCTATATCTACCTCCATAATATGGAGCGACATCGAGAGTATGTAGAAGAACTTTGGAGCCATCGAGAGGATGCTTGCTTACAAATGCCCTGGGGGCGATACGACGGCTGGGACGGCGTTGCAGAGTGCTACCTGAAAGACCACGGTGATGTGTTCGACAAGGCCAAAGAAAACGGGACCAAAGTTACCGGTCCTACCATGTGCTCAATTCACCCCCTGGATACAGAAGTTATTGAAGTCGCCAAAGACGGAAAAACCGCTAAGGGTTGCTGGCTTTCTTACGGGCATGAAAGCTGGAGCGCCAATGAGCCCATGACGCTTCCCCCTGGCCTCACAGCACCTGGTGGGCCGGGTAGTCCCGGTGGGCCGGGCGGTCCCGGTGGGCCGGGCGGTCCCGGTGGACCGGGCGGTCCCGGTGGGCCGGGTCCCAAGGACCCTGAACCAAAGGGACGGTTTGCCGGGAAAAAAGCCACTCGCTGTATCACTGCCTATAGTAAATATAGCGTAGATTTTATTTTGGACGACGACGGTGTATGGCGAATCTGGAAAATGCAATTACTCCCGCTTTTCAAATGCTCCCGCTATGTTCCTTGGACCGAATATCCACAAAAAATGCCGAAATCTCACACTAACTCGGACAGCAAGTCTGACGGAAGCGGCATGGTATATATATGGGGTAAGGACGTGATTTATCCAGCGGACCAACCTGAGCCACCTATTCCATACGTTCATTTTGAAGATATCGGTCCCTGCTGCTGAAAGGAGAACGGCAATATGACACTACAAGAATTAAACTCGGCCTGCGAACGCTTAGAAGCGGCTCAAGCCTGCCGAAACCTGGTGGGGAGGTTATCCTATTACGACTCTGCTTTCCGCATCAACGATATGCTAGAACTATGGGATACCACCGGCGAAGCGCTGCTGCAGTTGCCTGATCACACTTATCGGGGCTACGAAGAAATTCGGTCTGCTTTGCTGCGTCGAGGCGATCGAAATGCACCGGGTATGGCCATACAAATGCGCGGCGTTTTGCGAATTCACAACATGAATTCTGACCTGTTGGAAATCAGCGCCGACTGCGCCCACGCTCATGGAACATGGTTTTCTCCGGGACTGGAGACAGAACTCTATAACCCGGAGGATCCAACCGCGGTTCCCGACAAAACAGATACATCCAAATTAGAAGCCAGCGCATCTTATATCTGGCAAGAATATGCCGTAGACTTTGTCAAGCGCACAAACGGATGGAAAATTCAAAAATTAACTGTCCGTACCTTTTTTGATACACCCTTTGACACTCCATGGAGCGAATGCAGCAATACGCTCTGGGCCCCAGACCATGTGATTCATGAAATGTGATCCCTAACCGCATTCGTTACTTGGCATTCCAGGGTAAAAAGGTATTCTAAATCTGCACTGCCGAGCCGCCAAATGCGGCTCGGTCTTTTTCTGCATAGCAGGAAAAGACATTCCATCCGGTAATATTTTCTGACTTCTCGCAAAAGGAATTGCAAAACCGCCAAAAAACGGGTATAATATTGGAATCTCAAAGGAGTTTCACATTGGAAAGGATGTTTTGATATGGCGGAAATGTACGAAGAATCCACCAATTTTATCCACACCTTTGTTGCCCAGGACCTTGCCAAAGGCGGGCAGTTTGAGGGGATGACCGTCCACACGCGTTTTCCTCCGGAACCTAACGGCTATCTACACATCGGACACTGCAAGGCATTGTGCATCGACTTTGGAACAGCGGTAAAGTTCGGCGGTATTTGCAACCTCCGTATGGACGATACCAACCCGGCCAAGGAAGATACGGAATACGTGGACGCCATTCAGGAAGATATTCATTGGCTTGGTTTTGATTGGGGCGACCGATTCTTTTATGGGTCGGATTACTTTGAACAGACCTATCAATTTGCAGAAGAACTGATTCAAAAAGACTTGGCCTATGTGTGTGAACTGACGCCGGAACAGTTTAAGGAATACCGCGGAGATTTAACGCACCCGGCCGTTTCCCCCTACCGAGATCGTCCCAAGGAAGAAAGTCTTGATCTATTCCGCCGGATGCGCGCC
The DNA here is from genome assembly GCA_902475435.1 of uncultured Eubacteriales bacterium. Lineage (GTDB taxonomy): Bacteria > Bacillota > Clostridia > Oscillospirales > Oscillospiraceae > HGM13006. The sequence continues at coordinate 9,636 of CABRZL010000029.1, forward strand.
GGTGAATTTCCGGAAGGAAAATACACACTCCGGGCCAAGATTGATTTGGAATCCGGTAACATCAATATGCGGGACCCTGTACTCTATCGGATTCGCTACATCGAGCATCACCGGCAAGGCACCAAGTGGTGTATCTTCCCTATGTATGATTTTGCACACCCAATTCAGGACGCTCTGGAGGGCATCACCCACAGTCTCTGCTCTCTGGAATATGAAAACCATCGTCCGCTTTACAACTGGGTTGTGGAGCATGTTTCTGTCCCCTGCCGTCCACGGCAAATTGAATTTGCCCGTCTCAATATCAACTATACTGTCATGAGCAAGCGAAAGCTGCGCCAGCTAGTAGAGGATGGCCATGTCTCTGGTTGGGACGACCCGCGGATGCCCACGCTCTGCGGCCTTCGTCGGAGAGGGTATACCCCCGCTTCCATTCGTAATTTCTGCGAACGCATCGGCGTTTCCAAGGTATATTCTGTTGTTGAATATTCATTCCTGGAACACTGCTTGCGTGAAGACCTCAATGAAACTGCACATCGCGTTATGGCTGTAACCCGTCCTATCCCGATGACCATTACCAACTACCCGGCGGACAAAACGGAAGTCTTCGAAATAGAAAACAACCCCGGCCATCCGGAGGATGGCACACGAAACGTGAGTTTCTCCTGTCGCCTCTATATAGAGGCCGACGATTTTCTGGAAACACCAATCCCCAAGTACAAGCGACTATACCCAAACGGCCCGGAATGTCGCCTAAAAGGAGCTTATGTCATTACCTGTACGGGCTGCAAAAAAGATGAAAACGGGAACATCACGGAAATTCTCTGTGAATATGATCCAAACTCTCAGGGTGGTGATCCTGCTGACGGGCGTAAAATTAAAGGAGCCACGATCCATTGGGTCGATGCAGCCACCGCAGTAGAGGCTGAAGTACGTCTCTATGATAATCTTTTTTCGGATCCCGATCCGGACGCCCCCGGCAAGAATTTTTTAGAGTGTTTGAACCCCAATTCTTTGACCATTGTCAACGGCGCAAAGCTGGAAGCCTCTTTGGCCACCGCTCAGCCCGGCGACAAATATCAGTTTATGCGTCTCGGCTATTTCTGTGCGGATAAAGACTCTACTCCGGAACATCTGGTCTTTAACCGCTCCGTAAGCTTAAAAGATAGCTTTAAGAAAAAGAAATAATTTTGTTTTTCATAGATTAAGCCGCGCTGCTCCATCCAAAAACACATGTATAATCGGTTGAAAACAGGAATTGTGCGGGGAAACAGGTAATAAAATATTTGACCATTTATCCTGTACAGTAACAATGAAATATCCGGCGGGAGAACCCGTCGGATATTTTTCTTTATTCTGATGCTTCAACCTCTTGTATAGAAGATATCTCTTCCACCGCAGACTGCGTAGCTTCTTCGGCCTCCTGCTCTTCTTTTTGCAGCTCTCTGATCTCACCGGAAGATATTTCTCCCTCCTCCAGTGCCTTTTCCACAATCCTGCGATCCTCATCAGCGGGTCCGGCATCCATTTCTTCTCCACAATAATTATGGAGGGTATCCACTGTATCCAGCAGTTGATTAAATAGTTCTGCCTGCGATGACGTCAAATTTTCCGTTCTTTTGAGATCTGCCAAATTTTTATAAACATCTAAGATCTGGAATTTCCGTACCCCATCTACTTCTGAAATGTGCATATAAATGGGCACATAACTTGCATCCGTAATGGAAACCGTTCCATCATCGGCCTTAGAAAACTCCAAATTCAAAATCAAAGACTGCTGCGCTGTTTCCTGCTCAGGATCCGTATAAAAATCACCCAATCCATAAGCTACAAAACATTGCTTTGTCGTACCGTCCGCCAATTCCACCTCTTGGAATCCCATCTCGTTAACCAGGTGAGAATGTGTGCCAATGATAACATCGACACCATTTTCGAGCAGCAATTCTGTCACTTCCCGCTGAGGTTCAGAGACAGACCGGCTATATTCACTGCCCCAATGCACCAATGCCACAATGACTTCTGCTCCAGCATCTTTTGCAGCTTGAACATCTCGCTGTATTTGCGAGCTTTTTAATTCCGACCAATAGTCGGAATAGTCACTGTATAACGTGTTAAGTGCATACTCGCATCCCTCTGGCATCGTAACCGAATCTGTACCCTTGGTATATGCTAAAAATGCAAACTTGATTTTGTGAATATTGCGGATATAAGCGCCGCCGTTTTCGTCACGTTCTTCCTGGGACAGGTATGTCCCCACGGAACGTAGCTTTGCCTCTGTAAGATAATTCTTCGTAGAAGTAAGTCCTTCAATTCCATTATTGAGCGCATATGTGTTGGCCGTGGAGACAAGCCGAAGGCCAAGACTGCGCAAAGCTCCAGCCAGTTCTACAGGGGAATTATAATATGGTTCTTCTCCATAGGCAAGCCCATCTACCAGCGTTGTCTCAAAATCTCCCACTGCATAAGCCACCCGGTTGGACGAAAAATATTCCACTACATCTGTAAAAGGAACGGAAAAGTCATAGGTACCATCTGCTTTTGTCACTGCCTTAACCTGATCAGCCGAAGTGGAAATATCCCCTACAAAAGCAATGGTCGCCACAGGAGGGCCATCGTATAGCGCTTCCTCAGCTTCGTCATCCAATTCCCCTATATCGAGCTCGTCAAGTCCATCGTCTGTCGGCTCCGCAATGGATCCATTCACAGTCTTAATGACTATAAAGGCAATTGCAATCACGAATAACAATGCAACACCAATCAATGTCCTGCGGTGGCGCCTTCTCCGGCGCAACAGTTCCTGCTTGCGCTGCAATCGGGCTTTTTTTTGTTCTGAAGTCAGTCTGGCGGCTGAAGAAGGCTTGGCATTCGCATTGGTATAATTCTGAACAGGGTAATACTGAGGATTATTTTGTTGTCCTCTGCTGCTGTTCCGGACTTGATGAACATTGGACGATCTGCCTCCGCCTTGTTGCTTTGCCATGAACACGGCTCCTCTCTGGAAATATACGATATGTTATTCTACAACATTTTTTCCTATGAAACAATGAAAAATTTATTAAATTTCATTTTTTCTCCTTGAGAATTTCTGCGCATATGATATACTTTTTATTCGAAGCCTACAAATTAGGACATTTGTCTCTTTTAAAGAAAGGACCTTTATGGCACAAACAACAAATAAACATCGAAAAAAAAGGCGCTCGCGGCAGAAGACCAGTCCGGCCGTCCTACTTCTGATTCTCTTGGCTCTTCTGATGTTATTACTTTTACTGTTTCGCTCAGTATTTGGCCATCATGATAAACAGGAGCCAACACAAGTAGCATCTCCTTCCATTACACAAACATTACCGCCTTCAACTCTGGTCGCAGAATGCTTTGGCCAGGAAAACGGATATAAAACTTATGAATCTCCTTCTCTCACTGCCGACCTTGGGATTGACGTATCCAGCCATCAAGGCTGGATTGATTGGCAGGCCGTAGCTGCGAGTGACATTGATTATGCAATCATCCGAGCCGGTTTCCGTGGATATAGCGACGGTGGCACCAATCAGGACGACTATTTTACTTATAACATCGAAAATGCAATTGCAAACGGTCTGGACGTAGGTATCTACTTCTTTTCCCAGGCCCTCAATGAGGAGGAAGCCAAAGCTGAGGCCAATGAGGTTCTAGAGATGGTTTCCGGTTATAACCTGAAATATCCTATTTATTTTGATTGGGAACCCGTGGAAGACAACACCGCCCGGACTGCTACCATCAGCAGCAGTGAATTAACTCGCTGTGCCCAGGCATTCTGTCGTACGATTGAAAATGCTGGCTATGAGGCAGGCGTTTATTTCAATCTCTCCATTGCCGTGCACTTATATCAGCTCTTTGATTTAAAAGACTATGATTTCTGGCTGGCAGAATATCAGGATGTCCCCTCCTATCCCTTTGCCATTGACATGTGGCAATACACTAACGAGGGTTCTGTTCCTGGCATTTCTACCGCAGTAGATTTAAACCTCAGTTTTCGGGAAACTGCATAACACAAACCTCTTGTTCTTCACAGCATAATGCAATAGAAAGCGTCTCTGTTTGCCATACAAAAAATTTCTGTTTCTGCCCCTCCAAATGCCAGATTCCATTTTGTAGGCAAAAATTCGTTCGATTCGGAATACCACGTAACCCAGTACCCAGATATTTATAATAGCTCTCTTTTAACGTCCACAGCGTAAAAAAATCCTCTTTTTTTGCTCCGCGGGACTTATACCAGCTATATTCCATCGGACTCATGACCCGCTGCGCCATCCCCGCCCGCAGAATACGAATTTGTTCTAAATCCACTCCCACATTACTTTTACATAACGCCGCGGCTGCAGCTCCCCGCGTATGACTTAAACTAATCTGTAGATTTTCTGCCACATATGGCTTTCCGACCCGATCGTGTAAAATCGGCAGCGGTTCCATCCCATAATCCTTCATTGCTTTTTTTATCAAATCCTTTGCCCCCTTCACAGGGTCCGAGCATTCTGCCACATACAAATATACCATACGCGTATCTCTCCAAAAAACAGCCGGCTTCCAATCGGAAGCCGGCTGATATTTATTCTCTTACCCCTGCTTCATGCGAGCAAAGCAATCGGAGCAATAGACAGGTCTGTCAGACTTGGGCTCAAACGGCACTCTAGCCTCGCCACCACAAGCAGCACATGTAGCGGTAAAGTACTGTCTGGGACCGCGCTGTGCATTCTTACGGGCATCGCGGCAAGCTTTGCAACGCTGAGGCTCATTCTGGAATCCACGCTCTGCATAGAACTCCTGCTCGCCAGCGGTGAATGTAAACTCAGCACCGCATTCTTTGCAGACCAAAATCTTGTCTTCGTACATAACATTTTCCCTCTCTTTAAACAGATAGATTTGCCCAATGATCCAGGAAAATAATCTTGGAAATGCAAAGGGCGACAGTATATGCAAGCGGCCAGGGTGGGCCGGACTCGCCACAATTGGCAATCAGGATACCAAACCTAAGTTCGAACGACAATACGATACGAACATCCCGGACGGAATATTCCCGAATCGGGCCACGCCGTCTGATTGCAAGACAAATCTAAAAGAGTGGGCTTGAAATGCAGGTAAGCAGGGTAAACATCCTGAAAGGGGCGGAACTTCTCTGCCCTCAAACTATGATTTATTATACCACGAAAGCCGATAATGTCAATAGTTTCTAAAAATTATTTTAAATATAGTGTTATTTTTGTTCGTTTTGAATGATTTCAGCAATTGTATCTGCAACATTCTGTGCCGTTGTCTCTTCCAGTGCCTCTACCATCACCCGCAGCAGAGCCTCTGTCCCAGATGGGCGTACCAAAATTCTCCCATCTCCGGCCAAACGCCTTTCCTGCTCTGCTATCGCTTTCTGAACCACAGGTGATGCAATCAGACTCTCTTTTGCCTGTGCATCATGTGGCCCCGGAACATTCACCAGCACTTGGGGATAACGCTTGATTTTGGAGGCCAATTCGCTGACTTGTGCCCCATACTTGCTGATAATACTCAAAAAATGCAGGGCTGTCAGTTGTCCGTCTCCAGTAGGCATATGATTTAAAAAAATGATGTGTCCAGACTGTTCGCCGCCCAAAATCATTCCTTCTTTTACCATCAGCTCCCGAACATTTCGATCTCCTACATCGGCGCAGGGGATACGATATCCCTTTTCTTCGGCATATTTGTGAAGCCCCATATTGCTCATAACCGTAGCTACAAAACCATTTCCCTTAAGGTCACCATCTTCTTTCATGGCTGTCGCGCACAGGGCCATGATTTTATCCCCATCTATCTCATTTCCATTCTCATCAACTGCCAAACAGCGATCCGCATCTCCGTCAAACGCAATGCCCACATCATAGCAGCCTTCCGCCACCAGCCTTCCCAAGGTCTCCAAATGCGTAGAACCGCAATTATCATTGATGTTGACTCCATTGGGTTTGTCATTGATATATGTCACATCGATATCATAACGGTTCAGCAACCGTTGTGCCGTAACCGATGCAGCGCCATTTGCACAATCCACCAACACCCGGAGATCATGGGGCTCCCCCTTCAAGGTGGACACCAAATATCTGATATACGCATCCACAGCATGGCGATCATTATAGGTTACGCCGATATCGCCGCCCTTGCAAGTTGGAAGAGGCTCTTCGTTGAGAATCAGTTCTTCAATAGCGGCCTCCATTTCATCCGGTAATTTGGATCCATCTGCTCCAAAGAATTTAATACCGTTATATTCATAGGGATTGTGCGAAGCAGATATCACAACCCCTGCCGCCGCGCCGCTTTTTACCGCAATCAACGCAACTGCCGGTGTTGAAATCACACCCAATGTATGGACATTTGCACCGCAGGCGCACAGTCCCGCTGTAATGGCTCCCTCCAGCATATCCGAAGAAATGCGGGTATCTTTTCCAATCACTACCATTGGCTTATCTGTGCGTCCCTGACGCAGCACCAATGCCGCTGCCTGTCCAATACGGAACGCCATAGGCGCTGTAAGCTGCTGGTTTGCAATTCCTCTAATTCCATCGGTTCCAAATAATTTTCCCATAATTACTTCCTCCTTATTCAATCTGCAGTTGGTCTGCATCCGCCGTCACATGGGCAATACCAAGATGGTCATAAGCCAACTGCGTGACACAGCGTCCCCGTGGGGTTCGCGTTAAAAATCCGATTTGCATAAGATACGGCTCATAGACGTCTTCCAGCGTCACGGCTTCTTCTCCAATGGTAGCCGCCAACGTCTCCAGCCCCACCGGACCTCCGCCATAATTTTGAATAATGGATCGGAGCATCCGGCGGTCTGTTTCATCCAGGCCCAAATGATCCACTTCTAACCGGTTCAACGCATCATCTGCCGCCTTTCTGGTGATGACTCCATCATGGTAAATAAGCGCAAAATCCCGAACTCGTCGAAGCATACGGTTTGCAAGCCGAGGGGTTCCCCGGCTTCTGGATGCAATCTCATAAGCGCCTTCCGGATCAATCTCCGTCCCCAGCAGTGCCGCGCTCCGGAGTACGATTTTCTGCAGTTCTTCGGGCCTGTACAACTCCAGCCGCAGCGATACTCCAAACCGATCCCGGAGCGGAGAAGAAAGCTGCCCTGCCCGGGTTGTGGCCCCAATTAGCGTAAACTTTGGCAAATCCAGACGAATGGAGTTCGCCGAGGGCCCTTTCCCGATAATAATATCAATGGCATAATCCTCCATCGCCGGATATAAGAGTTCCTCCACTACACGATTTAGCCGATGAATCTCGTCAATAAACAGGATATCCCCTTCGCTCAGGTTGGTCAGCAGTGCCGCTAGGTCTCCGGTCTTTTCTATGGCCGGTCCGGACGTCACACGAAGGTTTACCCCCATCTCATTGGCAATCACTCCGGCAAGCGTAGTCTTTCCCAAACCGGGAGGGCCATAGAGCAATACATGATCCAGCGGTTCATTCCGTCGCCGTGCCGCCTCGATGTATACAGAAAGATTTCCTTTTGCTTTTTCCTGTCCTGTATAATCCTTCAACGTCTGCGGACGAAGATTTGCCTCACCAGAGTCACCAGGCGTCAGGGCAGTCGTAATAAGAGGTGCTTCCATTTCTTGAGAAAAGTCTATACTCATATCCAACCTCCTACTGCTTTGTCATGGCCTTCAGCGCCTGTTTGATAATATCTTGAAGTTCCAACGTCTCTATATCGATTCCTTTCATCGCCGATTGAATGCTGTTTTGGTCATATCCCAGCACCTGGAGTGCCTGTATCGCCTCTGCCGCCTTACTGTCAGGCTGCAGCATAAAAACACTGTCTCCATTTTCCTCCGCAAAATCCAGTTCTACGCGGCTTCCCAATTTATCCTTTAATTCCAAAAGGATGCGCTGCGCAAGTTTCTTCCCCACACCGGGAGCCGCAGTCAAAGATTTTTCATTCTGGGTGACCACTGCCACATGCAGGCCATCAGGCGTTACCGTAGATAAAATTGCAATAGCCGCTTTTGGGCCAACACCACTGACACCAATCAACAGACGGAATGCATCCAATTCCCGTTTGGTCGCAAATCCATAAATATCAAACGCATCTTCCCGAATTGAACAATGGGTATACAACAGTGCATGCTCTCCAATCTTCAGCCGCGCCAAGGTGTTGGACGTGGTATTAACAGAAAACCCCACACCGCCGCAATCTATTACAGCCATACCCAAATCAATCACTGCAATTCTTCCACTTAAATAATAAAACATAAACCATCCCTCAATTAGAGATCACAGCCGAAAGCAGCGAAGTCGAACTTCTTGCGTGGCATAGCGCCAACGCCAGTCCATCGGCTGCATCATCCGGCTTGGGCGTTTTCTGCAAATGGAGTAGCCGTTTGGTCATCTCCATAACCTGATGCTTATCTGCTCTCCCATAGCCCGCTACCGCCTGCTTAACCTGCAAGGGTGTATATTCAAAAATAGGCACTCCAAATTTCTGACAAGCCAAGAGCACAACACCTCGGCCATGCGCCACCTGGATTCCTGTTGTGATATTCGTATTAAAAAACAACTCTTCAATGGACACTACATCTGGCTGCAGCAGTCCTAAAAGTTCTGTCATGTCATCATAAATCAGCCCCAACCGCTGTGCAAATTCCATGCCGGCTGGAGTCGTAATCGCACCATATCGCAGCATCTGAACATTCTGTCGATCCGCCGCAATGAATCCAAAACCAATGGTCGCAAAACCAGGATCAATTCCAAGAATTTTTTTCATAGCTTCAACACCAATCCTGCAATTGCGCCTGCAACAATAAATACAATGGGGTGTAACTTTTTGTTCAAAAAATAATACGCGACTGCCAAAACTATCCCCAGGCCCAATGCTCTCCAGTTGATCCACATGGACATCTGCCCGGAGAAGTCCAAATCCAAGGCAAGCTTTAAAATACCATAGCCTGCCGCGGCAATCAGCCCCACGGAGGCCGGCCGCAACCCTGCTAGTACCCGCTGTACAATTACACTATCCTGAAATTTCTGTAAAAATCGTGCTACAATCAAAATCACGATTATGCTTGGCAACACCAACGATACTGTTGCCAGAATTGCGCCCGGAACACCTGCAGCTGTGTATCCTGCATAAGTGGCCATATTCACGCCAAGAGGACCTGGCGTGGCTTCACTGACTGCAATCATATCCGATACCTGCGCACGGGTAAACCAGGGATATTGGTCCGCCATATCATAGAGAAAAGGCAGCGTTGCCAAGCCACCCCCGATACTAAAAAGCCCAGTTTTAAAGAACTCCAAGCACATCAGCAGTAAATTCATTTTTTACGCCTCCCGATTTCGGAGCCACCCAGCAACCAGCCCCGCCACTGCCGCAACAATAACAACCAGCACCGGCGATACGCTGAATATAGCCGAGGCCAAAAAAACTAAAACAAATAAACACCAACCAAAGGCTTTTTTCACCCCGGATTGAATCAGCTTCCACACGGAAAAACCTACTAACACGACCACTGCCACACGAATTCCTGCCAGTGCATGCTGTACAACTTCAAGTTCTGCAAAGTTGTTGAGCAATGCAGCGATAATAGAAATAATGATTAGGCTGGGCAGTACCACACCGAAAGTAGCTAAAAAACCTCCGATCACACCCTTCTGCTTATCGCCAATAAAGGTTGCAGTATTCACGGCAATCACACCAGGCGTACACTGTCCAATCGCGTAATATGTGAGAATCTCCTCTTCCGTGGCCCATCCCCGTTTTTCTACTATCTCACGCTGAACAATCGGCAGCATGGCGTAGCCGCCACCAAAAGTCACTAGGCCGACTTTAAAAAAGCACCAAATAAGTTCCAAATATTCTTTCATATAGATATACGCTTCCTTTACTTTGCAAGACTTTGCAAAAATGCCTCCTCTTGAAAACATCGCAAAACCTTTCGCTGTGTTTTATAATCTGGCATCGTCTCCGCTACCACTGTCCAGAAAGCCTGACTATGGTTAAAATGACGTCGATGCGCCAGCTCATGGATCAACACATAATCGATTGCTTTTTCCGGTGCAAACAGCAAGTAAACACTGATACGAATAATACCCTCTCGGCTGCAGCTTCCCCATCTACGCCGAGCCGTGGAAATTTTTAATCCCTGATAAGTAACGCCCATCATACACGCCCAATAATCCAGCCGCTCCGGAAGCCAACATTCTCCCCGCTCCCGGCTTAATTTTAAAATCGCCTCTCTGGACAAATCCATCTCTTGTGCAGGCAAAACCAGCCGGTCTCCTGTAATTGCAGGGCGTTTATCGGGCTGAATATCCAATATCAGCGGTTTCCCACAAAGGAGAATACTGTCCCCTGTTTTCAGTACAAATGCATCCCGTCTAGCACTTTGGTCAATCAATTTTTTCTGATGGCTCAAAATCCAATCTGTGTGGCTGCGAACAAACTGCTCAATATAGGCATTTGCACAGCGCTGAGGCACCCGTACTACGACATTTCCCTCTTTGGTCAATTGAATGCAAATGGTTTTGCGTTTGGACCGCACGACCGCATAATCCATTAAATCAGCTCCCAGAAGGCACAGGCAACTGTCCCCGCTACAATCAGTCCAATGAGTATAAAGGCCGCCACCCGTTGCCACATCGGCCGTTCATGGTACTCCTCACTCGGCTTGATCTCCAGTTCAGGCAGCCGTTCTTCCTCCTCAAGCTGTCTTTTGGGCATGAAAAACACTCCCATCGCAGAAAGTTTCCTGTGAAATAGTATAACATGACTTTATTCAATTTTACAACCCCAATCTCGCTTGACACGAGAAATGGCTCG
>CABRZL010000030.1 GCA_902475435.1 uncultured Eubacteriales bacterium
GTGCAGAGGCCGCAAAGATTATGACGGTCTATTGCGTTTTAACAGGCTATACTGAAACGATAGAATAAACATAAAAATCTTGGGAGGACGCAATATGTCCTCCCAAGATTGCGAAAGAGGGAGCACTGCAGAATGAAAGAATTCTGCAGTGCTCTTTTTTCATTTTGCAATGTGACAAAAATAAGGATTTATCTTGATAGCCGCTCAAATGGGAATGGGAGAATCAACTCCAGCGAGATGCAACTGTACTTGCGTGAAACTCGTAAAGCTATTTTATCTGAAGAAAATTCAAACAATATATCTGGACGCTGGGACAGCGAATATCGGAAAAAACAGCGGATTTCTTGAATCAGAAAAATGTTTTTGCTATAATCAAAACAATATTTTTTTGTCGATAAAAGCACGGGTGTTCTGGAAAGGATTGTTATGTCTGTTTTTTTTGATTCCTTTAAGCGTAAAAAAAATAAAGTTACAGAAGATAAGACGTCGTTAGAAAGCCTCTCCATGGAAAAAGGGATGCGGTTAATGCGAGATAACAGGCTCCGCAGATTGCTGGACGCGCGGCATAAGGTGATCCCCGATGAACTTAAACAGCTCGGTATCGAGTTCCCCGGCAAATGGTTTATTCTGATTCTTGTAAATGTCAGTGCAAAAGACAAGTCAAATTGTGCAGCAGTGACGGATACGACATTTGGGGAACACTGCCTGTTTATTGAAGAGGCATTAAATGACGGCACGATGACGCCGTGGGTATTCACAGAGGAATGGGATATCTATGCGATTGTCAATTTCAACTCTGAGACGCCTGAGTTACAGCGAATCAAAATCATTGATTTACTGGAGCCGATTATGCCGATGTTGAACCCGGCGGGGGATGCATCTGCGAGAGCGTTTGTCAGCAAATATACGGATAATATGTTTTCTATTTCAGAGCTGCATGAATCGGTAATTTTTCTCAGAGATTATGGCAATGTATTAGATGATGAAAACGTTGTCATGACCTATGAAAGGCTTGTTGCATTGGGTGCTAATCATGAGATGAATACCGATGGCCTCCGCGGAATAGAGGAGACGCAGCAATTCTTTTCTTGTATCATTAACGCGGATTATCAGCAGGCAAAGCGAATATTTCTTGGCCTCATTGATTTCCTGCTGCTTGACATCAATATTCATATTGTGCCGTTGGGCCTGGCCAATGCCCGGTTGGGCTATCTCATCAATGTGCTGGATATGGCGGTGGATACGTTGAGACTCAGAATTAACCCAGATGCTTTTGCGGCGTTGTTCCCGCGGCTTGATTTTCGGAGCTGTGATAACGTACAGAATTTTCAAGAAATTACAGTCTCAATATTTGACGAGGTCATTGGACTTGTGGGAGACCGATCCCAGAAGAAAAGCGATACCGTATCCTGGGTGGGAGATGTCAAGCATTTCCTTGATTTGAATTATTCTAATGTTATTGTCAGCCTCAGCTATGTCGCTGAAGAGTTTCACATGAACCCTGCTTATATGAGCCGTGTTTTTCGGGCGAAGGTTGGGAGCAGTATTCCCAATTATATCAACGATCTGCGCTTGAGAAAGGCAAAGCGGCTTTTGGAAAGCGGAAATACGGTAAATGATACGGCACAGCTGTGTGGATTCGGTTCGGTGCGGACGATGAGCCGTATCTTTCAGAGCAAGGAACATATTACGCCGGGGAAATATCGTTCCAATGCATCTAATTTGCATCAAGTTCAAAATTGACTGCTTTGAACTACGAAATTGTCAATTTGAAATCTTGTCAACCTTTTACAAGTGCAATTTTGTCGCACAACTGTAGAAGGTTGGCACTTTTTTATGTTCGGCGGTTTATGTAAAATCAAATTGATCTTAGCAGACAATGCTATGACAGTGATTTGAAAAAGAACAGTGCAGATAGGGAGGAATAGAATGAATCTCGAAGAAATTGCAGACCTTGCATGGAAAAAAGCGCAACAGGCAAAAGATTACACTGATATTTTAAATGTTTTTTCAGCGCATCTTTATTGTTACCGTGCACAGCAACAGGCATATGAATTGGAGCATTTCTGGTCGAAGGAACGGAACGATTTAGTGTATAACCATGCGATGGGAAGGGCTGCTGTTATTGCGATGTACGGCGAGAACGAGGCGGAACGGAGAGCGCAGACGAGAAAACGGGCAAGTAAAGTATATCCCAACGTTTCTGACACACCATCATATGAAGGTGTGGGAGATATGGTTGCAAAGGCGGCGTCTTCACCCTATGTGGTGATTGCGGAAGACGGCATGTCCGCCCATGGAATCTGGTTTGTTCCGGGGTTTTGCCTGGCGCTGGATGAAAACAGCAAAGTGACCGGGTTTTATTATCAGGAAAAGAACGCAGTTGATTTTGTAAAAGAAGCAGACGGCTGGAAGATTCTCCGGCTTGAGGTATGGATGGATTTTCGTACCCCTTGCACCCATATTGACTTTACGCCTGAACAATATAAATTTCAGTATCCTTTAATGGGGCAGGCGCAATATGCAGAACCTTATTCCGCAACTGCCGTTGCAAAATTTTGTCCGCCGCTCCCAAAGCCGTATGATTCTTGGGAGCATGCGACCGAATTTTTACAGACGTATTGAGGAGGTGCGCTATGACCGTTGAAGAAAAACTGGCCCTTGCAGAAAAACTGACACAGCGGGCGAACGATTACCGTGAGGTCTACAATACAATTTCCGGTATGATGTATTTGCTTCAGGTTCAGCAGCATGAAGCCATCATTCAACAGTTCTGGTCTGCCCGTGATGATATCAGCTTCGGTGCGGCGAAGGGTAGAGTTGCGGTTCTAGACTTTTTTGTCAAAGAAAGCGGAGCGCGAAAAAAACAGAAACTTTCTTATGCAAACCGGTGCTTTGGGACGGAAATCTGTGATGAAAACCTGGGTGTAGGAGACTTGGAAACCAGGTTGGCCTCAACGCCTTATATTGTCATTGCGGAGGATGGCTTGACGGCACAGGGTGTTTGGTTCTCTCCGTCGGTGAAAGCCGAAATTGATGAGAACGGTATGCTGATCGGTAGATATATGCAAGAAAAAATCGGGGTGGATTTTACAAAGGAAGATGGCCAGTGGAAAATTTGGCATTACAATGTTTATCCTGATTTTACAGCATTGCTTCCCGATTATACCTTTGACGACAGTCGCTATCAGGGGCGCACGTTTGAAGAGGATGGAACGCCCAATGAAGCGCATACAAATGAGGGCAAGGAGCCGCCAAAGGGCAGGCCGATGCCCTACTGCGGACAGTCTATCCCAATATTAAAACCGCCGCTTCCTACAGCCTATGAGACCTGGAGTGAAAGCGAAGATCTACCCATTATGTAAGGAGACAGAAGAATGACAGATTTGGAAGAAAGAGCCTGGAAGGCGCTGCGGGAGGCAGAGAAAGCCGGGGCCTATCAGGGAATCAACAACTGTGTGGCGGCGCATCTTTACAGCTACCGCGCGCAGGGACAGCAGAATGAGATTGATGTCTACTGGTCTAAGCGACATGATGAAATCAGCTATTGGCACAACGACGGTTATGATGCAATCAAAGATTTTTTTGTTGTGGCAAACGGTTCCAAGATGCGGGCGCGCAAGCTGGAATTGATTCATAAATATTACCCGGAGATAGAGGCCTGCTCGGAAAATGAAGGGATGGGCGATATGGTTGCGAAAGGTGCAACGACACCTTATGTTGCCATTGCAGAAGACGGACAAAGCGCAAAAGGACTTTGGATGACGCCCGGCAACTGTACGGAGGTTGGCCTGGATTGCCGTCCCAAGGTGGCGCATATGCAGGAAAAACTGGGTATTGTCGCTGTAAAAGATGAGGACGGTGAATGGCGGATTTTAAAACTCAGAACCTATGTTGAGTTCGTTACCCAGCTTCCTTCGGAACTGCTTGAAGCGGATAAACTGGAAAAAACACCGGAGAAAGCGCTCAAAAGAAGTGCGTACAGTATTTTTACAAAGGCTGATTACTATCCCGCAATGCCTGAGAAGTACGATACCTGGTCAGAAGAGAGCGCAATGGTGAAATATGTTGACAAAAAGGAGCCGTGCGGTATTTGACGGAGTGTCAACAAAACGGGGATTTTCAAGCGGTGGAGAACCACCGTTTGGCAGAGGTGAAATCACTGTCTCCAAACGGTGTGATATACCGTCCTTGGAGAGGGACGTTAAACACTACTACTTTATTGTATGAGGAAGGATATAATGAAGAAGTTTGTATCAATGATGCTTGTACTGACGCTTCTCCTGGCCATGACTGCCTGTGGGAATTCGACTGATTCCGCAGCATCAGAGGGAAGCGCTTCGGCGTCATCTGCAACAGAGACAGCAACATCTGAGACGACGCCTCCTGCGGAGGACAGTATGGAGGAAGCCTCTGAAGTTTCCAGTGTAGAGACAGCGGAAGGAATCACATATCCGCTGGACGAGGCTGTTACGTTGACGGCTTTGGATGCCATTTATCAGCCCAGAACGGCGGATAAAATTACCTCCTGGTCTGAGGCGCTGGTTTATCAGGAAGCGGCGAAGGCAACCGGCGTGACCATGGACATCACGTGTGTAGCGTCTGACGCGCAGCAGGAACAGACACAGCTGACAATTGCGTCCGGCGATTATCCGAATCTGATGACCAAATTGAACATGTATTATCAGGTGAATGATCTTCTGGATCAGGGCGTAATCGTTGATCTTTCCGAATACCTCAGTGAGTATGCGCCCGACTACATGGCGGCCGTTCAAGAGTTGGGGTATGAAAAAGATATTGTAACAGACGACGGAGCTTCCCCCTGCACGTACTATATCAGTGAGGGAGTTCCTGATACCGGTATGATGATTCGCAAGGATCTATTGGATGAGGCGGGACTGGATGTTCCTGTCACATATGAAGATTATGACCAGGTGATGGCTGTATTTCAGTCTATGGGGGTTGAGGAACCGTTCGCCATGGATGCAAGCAGCGTGGGTGCGTCTGATGTCTATAATGCCGGCCTGGGCATCCAGTTGTTCTCGCACCCGATTATGGGCAGTGGAAATGACGGCTTCTATCAGGAGGACGGCGTTGTAAAGTTTGGCTATCTTGAAGATGGATTTGATACGTATATCACGCAGATGGCAGACTG
The DNA here is from genome assembly GCA_902475435.1 of uncultured Eubacteriales bacterium. Lineage (GTDB taxonomy): Bacteria > Bacillota > Clostridia > Oscillospirales > Oscillospiraceae > HGM13006. The sequence goes on from CABRZL010000030.1 coordinate 5,156, forward strand.
GTTCTCCAAAGGATATATTGACCCTGATTATATTACGGAAAATGAGAACAACAACTCCGAAGATTACGCTGCCAAAGTATATACCGGTAAGATTGGCGCTTTCACAGCTGGTCGGACCAACATTGACACGTACAACGAGCAGGGAAAAGCTTTGGATGAAGATTTTGAAATCATTCCCATTGCGCAGCCTCGCGTTGAAGCTGGTCAGGAAATCCATTTGGCGTCCTATCGGGAGTCCGCTCTGACAACCGGTTACTTTGTGACATCGGCCTGTGAAAACATTGAAGCAATTCTGGCATGGCACAACTATTGGTTCACAGAAGAAGGAAATCTGCTGACCAACTATGGAGTTGAAGGCCTGACTTATGAAATGAAAGACGGTGCGCCTGTATTTACGGATATGATTATCAACAATGCCGACGGCCTCACTCTAACGCAAACCACTTATATTTATTTGGGAAGCATGGGTGTGGTGGACAACTCCAGGCAGAATCAGTGGTACTCTGACAGCTACACGGAAGCGGCTGAGGTTTGGGGTAAAAATGTAGACAACGCATGGAAGATCCCAGGGGCCTGCAGTATGACGGCTGATGAGGCTGCCGACTACAGCGCCGTCTTTGGAGATATTCAGACCTATATTGCAGAGATGTTGCCCAGATTTGTCAATGGAGATGAACCCATTGAACAAGTTGATGAATTCCAGAATCAGCTCCGGGATATGGGAATTGAGGATTGTATCGAGCTTTGGCAGGCGGCCGTCGATAGATATAACGCAAGATAGTTCAGAAATATAAACGCTTCAGCCCGGAGAAAATCCGGGCTGAAGTACAGTTTTAGTCTATGGAAAGGATCGTATTATGGGTTCTTTGTTTCGACGAATTTTTAAAATGGAATTGTGTATGCCAATGATTTTTGCAGGTATGGCCAACGCATCGGCCGCTGTCGAGGCGGCGGAAGATCCAAACGGCGGGCCGAAAGGACCACTTGAAAAACCTGAGACTGTTCCGGCATTGGCAGAAGTTTTGCTGGATGATTATGGAGAACTGAACAATACGACGGCCGTCGAATTTGTAATTGATTTAGATCTGATGCAGCCCGTATTGAATGGGGAGAAAACTGTTTTTGCAGAGGATGCTCCAGTGAAGCAAGCAGATATCGACAAAGCCGTCTGTAGGATCAAGCGATTGACGATTTATGGGGATGCGAAAGTTCCTGAGCCGCTTTTTAGGGAATGCAAAACCCGCGGCGAACTGGCCAAAACATTGTATATGGTATTACAAGGTGGAGCGGTTCCCAATTTGAATGTCTGTTATAAGAAGCAGATCCAAATCAAAAATGCCAATTGCGCCATTGAAAATGCCTATGTATTTTTTTCCGGAGGCAATGCAGTGGAATATATGGGGACGTCAAATCTTGTAGTCCGGAACAGTATCATTCGGGGCAGTACCACGAAAGAGACAAAACCATTGTCCGGGCCGCCTTCCGGACTTACTATTAGCGGCAGTATCCGAACAACACTTGCGATGCATCAGAGCCAGGGATTTTTTATCAACAGCAAGGTGATCACGAAGGACTGGGCAGCCTATGCCACCGATGGTGCTGTTCCCATGGGGCAGCCGGGACAGAAAGAATTGGCAATTTACACATATGGTTCTGCTGGAATTGCGCAGGATGGAGGATATGGTACCTATTCGGATCTGTTTTGCAATACGTACTTCTATGGTTCGGAACTGATTTCTGCTGAAATTGGAGCTATTTCCGGTACGTTTGGAAAAATTACATTGGATACGATCGCAGCCGGCGAAGAAGACCCTGCACTTTCCGCCTATCTTACAGAGGATGATTGTGCAGCGCAACCGGATAAAATGCGCGGCAGCCATATTGTTGCCGGCAGGCATGCAATTATGGTCCACTGTGTATCGCTTCCGCCTTATTGGAAGTACCCTGGATATAGCAAATCGGAGCTTCCGTATCATGAAGGCGTCGTTGTGGTGCGGCATAGTACCTTGGAGACAGATATGTCTCTGGATAAACATCAATCTTATCCAGAACAGGTTCCGGCCTATATCAATCATGTAGCCGGATCTGTTATCTTGGTCAGAAGCTGCAATGCAAGAATTCTTCTGGAGGATGTAACAGTCAAACCGGATCCGGCCGGCACAGGCGCATTTCTGCATACGGCGATCAACAGCGATCTGCCATTTATGGTGCGTGTTGCAGATGGAACAGTATATCCAGGCAGCCATGTAGAGGTGAAAGACTCCATCATTCGGGGAAATATCTTGCATGAAGACTATCAGCGGGATCTTTACCTCTCTTTGAAAAACAGCAGGTTGGAAGGTTCGCTTTTTACCGGTTCGGTGGACAGTTGGAATGCATTCTGCGATCATAATGGCGCAGATCATTATATAATCAACCCGGAGGGATACCGAACCGTTCACGGAACCCATGTTACAATTGAAGCCGGAAGTACCTGGGTGGTCACAGGTGAGAGCAATTTGAATGGTTTGACGATCCATCCCGGAGGGCGCATGGAAGCCCCGCAGGGGGCAGAGTTGCATATCGCTGTGGATGGAAAGCCGGTTTATCGTCTCTGTGGCACCATTTCGGGAGATATACGGATCACGTTGTAACAACAATATTGCGCGGCTGAATCATTGCGGGACGTTGGGAATTGCCTTATCGTATAGCAGTGATAGTGCATAGCTGAAATGATGGGGTAACGTCATCTGAAACGAAAAAACCGCGGCTTCTCTAAATGAGAAGCTGCGGTTTAGGCATGTACCACAATTGATGCGGCTTGTTTCAAGTTTTTGCGGTCTAGGGTGTGCGTGTGTATCTATACGGCTATAAGGACTGAAAATAGCTTGGGTCGATGATAGGCGCGTATGTGTTTTCCTCATTAAAGGTCTGGTATGGTTCCGGCGGACGGCATGAGGGCTGTATCGGCTGTAGGGCACTGTAGTCATAGTGATTATTTTGTAGTTCCTGCATCTCTGGAAACCCATCCGGGACAATTTGATCGTATTTACTGTTTCCGGGAGGCGGGGCCATGGGGGGCTGTTCCTGACCGGTATATTTTTCCCAAAAACCTTTATAGAAAAAGTCCCCATGCCAGAATGTTCCATGAAGATCCGGAGAAATGTGTTCGTGGAGCAGTTTCCAGCGTCCATCTTCAAACACATAATCGGAGCCATAGCGTTCGTAGCCACCAGATATCCGCTCAGGCCGAGGGTGATCGCCGCCGGGCATTTTTGGCCCCATATGGTTGAAGCATCCGCCGGGGGTCAGGTGCCATGCCCGGGCGGTTTTGCCGTCGTCGGCTACCTCAATGCACTCGGTGGACAGACAGTGCATGGCTACCATCATCATGGAACGCATATCAAAACCAAGAGCGTCGGAGTTTTCGTCGAAAAGCTTTAAATAGTTGATGCAGCCTTTCACGTCATAATTGGCCACGCAAATACGCCAGATTGCTTCAAAGCCTCGAATACGGCCAAAACTATGGGCCCAGGCGGTGTCTGGGCAGGTGGTCCAGATGTTGCCCCATTCCCGGGTGGAGAGATTTCGGGCATGGCCGAAAGCGTGGCTGGCCCGGATATTTTCCACCTCCTGGCTACCATAGGCATTATGGACTCGCTGGGCAAAGGTCAAATGTGTCTTACGCATTCTTTGTCACCTCCCGCATATGCTTCCGATACCGTGGGCAACCTTCCGGTGCATAGCTGTCCGATAGTCGAAATGTTTCATAGGGTTCTGGCTCCGCCGGATAGTTGTCGTTCCAGTTGTATCGGGGGTCGTGGGTAATACAGGATACCGTAGGGCTGCCAAACCATTGTTCCAGTTTGCCCAGCATGCCATAATCCCCCTGGATGGGATCCCGGTGGAGAGCGTCCACCAGATCGGCACCGTAAACGAGATGCCAGATCTTCCACTGATCTCCTTCCAGTATAAAGTCTACAGCCACTTTTTGCGCAATGATGTCCGTATTCCCGCGCTTGTCTGTAACAAAGCCATCGCTATACCAGAGCCCGCGGGCGGTTTTACGGTCAAAGGCAACATGGATCATGGGAGTGTTAACGCTTTGACACTGGATTGCTGCATCAATCCGGGCGCTGCGTTCCCGTACATAACGCATAATTTCCTCCCAGCCGATGTAAAAGCCAAAGTTGGAGCCAAGAGATGCTGTTTTTCGGTGTTCCGGGTCCTGGACCCATAGACGCTCGAGAACAGCAGAGAGATCGCTGCAGAGATAATAGTAATTTCGTAGGCCCATAAGGTTCATAACCTCATCTTTTGCCAGGATGGCTTCCAGTTGTTCCTCCGGCGTATAATCCGGAAGCAAAGGCTCATAGGGGCAGCATTCCATATAAGCGGGAAACGGATATGTTGTGTTGTTCATAATAGGCAGCCTCCTTATAAGCCGTAGCTCTGTTCGTCCTGCCAGGTGGCATATGGATGGGGACAGGGGGGATAGCTGGAAGCTTCCCGCCCTACAGAAAACAGAACATGAGATGGTGTCGCATTGTTTGGTTTTGGAAACCATGTTTTTGCTTCATTCAGTTTTGCTTCCAAATAGGAGATGGGCGCTCCGGGGAGCGTAAACTCCGTCCCAAATGGCTGCCCGTGGGGACCGTCTACCTCAAAAGCGTTCCGAAGATGCCAGAATTTCCAGGTATCATTCTCGAAGATCAGGTCAATAAAGAGCAGACCCAAGCTCCATTTGTTTGTGTTTCCGGCTTCACACATCACGTCGTAGATATCGTGACACCAATAGATGGCCTGGGCGGTCTTACCATCGTCTGCAACAATAATACAGGGGGTGGTTAGATGCATCCCGTGATAGGAACCGATTCCGTACAGTTCTTCTTGAGAGAAGTGCTTTGTCTGTTCCGGCATTAGTTCCCGATACCATTGGGCCCGTGCATGGTTATAGCGATCCAGAGCCATATAAAAATCCCGAACTGCGTCCACCCCTTCATAAGTGCCCCAGGGAAACATCAAACAGACGTCCTCACGTTTAGACCAGTGTTTTTGATAAATATTTTGTTCGTTTTTGATGAGGCAGTCATAGGCATACCGGCCCATCAGATTTTTTATGTCACGGCGATCCTCCCAGCGTTCAATCTGGAGTTCCGGTGACAGTTTGTTTTTTGTCAGCATAAGGTTCCTCCTGTGAGGAGCGGAGTTGTCCTCCACTCCCTGCATAATATCGTTTTAGCCCTCCATGGAAGCGACATAGCGGTCGGCGGCAGCCTGCCAAAGCGCCTGGCAGTCCGCAATGCCCATGGATTCGAGATTATTGCGGAAAGCGTCGAAGGTTTCCTGATTCAGCGTGTTCTGGCCAGTGATGAATTCAGCGATGGCCTGATTACAATAGGTGGAAATGTCGGAGAATATCTGAGCGTATTCCTCCTGTTCCTCCACGGTCAGCGCAATGACACGGGTGTTATAGGGGGTGTCATAATAGTCATATGCGCTGTTCCAGACGTCGTTGCAGGCTTTGGCCTCTTCGCAATAGTTGCTCTTAAAACGGTCGTTGTCCAGATAGAAAGAGCCGGTGACGCTTAGATAGATAAACTGGGTATATGCCTGGGGAATGCCGTCGGGGTTGTTCATAATCAAATCAGTGAGGTAGGGTTCACCCTGGTCATCGTATTCAAAACTCTGTCCCTCGATGCCATAGTTGTTGAGCAGGTAAGAATCGTCGGTGTATTGGAAATCCAGCCACTGGGCAGCCAGTTCCTTATTTTCACAGGTGGTAGTAATAGAGTAGCCTTGGGCCGCAATTGGGGAAGTCTCCTCTTTGGCGGCCTTGATCTTGCTGCCATCTAGGGATACGTTGGGATAGGCGTCCCAGGTATGGGGGGCGAAGGTGTTGCCGGCATTCAAAGATTGCTCTGTGGCGAACAAACAGGCAAAATCTCCGGAAGTAAGGTTGTCCGCGTCCACATTGTAGTTGTTGTTGAGATAGTCTGCGGTGAACAGTCCGTCGCTGTACCAGGTGTGCATCAGTTCCAGAATATCGTAATAGCTGTCGTCCATAAAGCCAAAGACCACGTCGAGGCCGTTTCCGTTATCCACATAGTTCCAAGGTGCGGAACCCATTTCGTTATTCATGATATAGTCCAGTTCTGTGCCGAAACCGTCAAACATGGTGTCCGGAGCACCGCTTTTGGGTACATACAAAGGTTGACTGACCCCATATTGATTTTTAAACTGTAATAACAGATCGTGGAGTTCGTCGTAAGTAGTGGGAGCCTCGGCACCCAGTTCCTCCATCCAGTCTTTGCGCAATGTCAAGCCGCTTTGGATCGTGTCAGAGCCTTTGCTGACTTGATATACCACGGCAATGTGTCCGCCCTCCGTGGTGGCGTCCTCGATCGCGTCGCGTTCCCGAAGTTTGGCAAAGTAATTGGGCATCAGGTCTTCGTAGTCGAGAATATCTACAATCACCTCTTGCTCAATGGCGGAGTCCAGACCTGATGAATAGTAACCCTGAAGGTTATTGATTAGATCCGGGTAGTCTCCGGAAGCAATCAGCAGATTGATTTCCGTCATGGCGGTTTCCGGGCTGGAGGCCAGGGTCATTTCGATGGAAACGTTCGTGCGTTTTTTCATCTCTTCAAAGACGGTAGTCTCCGTGGGAGAGGATACATATTGCTCAATTCCGGGAATCCACATAGCCCAGGCAGTCAAGGTAGCGGGTTCTTCCAGGGGGAAGGGGGAGACATATTCCAACTCCTCGGCACTGGCCTCTGATATAGAGGATGCTTCTATATTGGAAGAAGCCGGTTCCTCTGCGGGGGCGGTTTCTTCCGGTGTGGTTTCTTCTGGCGCAGGCTCCTGAACGCTGGCGCTGGAAGCAGAATTGACTTCACCGGTAGAGCTGCTCGCATCGTTTCCACCGCAGGCGGTAAATATGCCCAGTAATAGGGCGGTGGTCAACAAGATAGACAATACTTTTTTCATAGCGCTTTCCTCCTTCGTGTGATTTACGGCCGGAATGGATTTTCTATTAGGTCGCCTACCGCCAGATCCGGAGTGTTGGAGACAGAGACAAAGCATTCCCCATCATAGTCCATGACAATGCTGCGGCAAGTTGTTCCGTAAGTCAGAGCGATTGGAAATGTGAACAGCAGATGCCGGCCGTCCAGCCGTACGAAAATATTCTTGCCTGCTGGGATTTCCGGCGCTGTGATTTGATCAAGCGGCATGTTGAATGGCCCACCGTTTGGATCTAAATGGACGGTCAGGCATACGTCGTTCCCACGTTCTTCCAGGGTGAAAGTGCAGGGCTGGCCAGGGGTGGGATGGTTTCCGGTTTTGTAGGCTGTAATGGGAAGAACACGGTCAAAGCCAGCACCTATATAAGTGGAAATCTTGCAGTCTCGCATCTGATCCATCATGGCCAGCATCAACCAGCAGTCGGCGTGACCGTCATATTCCAGAGAGTCACCGGGGGCATAGTGAGCCTTGAGATAGGCGAGGAGCTTTTCTCCGCCCTCCTTCCGCCATACGTTGGGGTGTGTCATGGGACGGTTACCTGCTGCGGGAGGAGCGGGTGGGCCGCTCATGGGTGGCAATTGTTCCCCGGAAATGCCAAGTTCCTGGGAAAGCTGATGAAAGTACAATCTTTCGTTCATTGGATATCCTCCTTCCTGTTTCTGTGATTTAATTATATCGAGAAACTCCAATTAGAAAAAACAACTCTTTTTTTCACAAAAAACAACTGTACTGTTGTACGAGATTTGTGGTTTTTTTCGGAAAGCTGTGTTATATTAAACGAGGGCGGTTTTATGCTGAACGAGATCAAAATCAAGTATTTTTTGGTGCTTTCAGAGCTTTTGAATGTGTCTGCTGCGGCTAAGGTGCTGCATATAACCCAGCAGGCACTCAGCAAACAGATCAGTCAATTGGAGCAGGAACTGGACTGCATTCTCTTTACCCGTGTTTCACGTGGCGTTGTATTGACAGAATCCGGAGCGGTTATGCAAAAGGCGTTTTATTCCATGCAGCGGGGGTTGGAGTTGGCGTTGGTGGAGATTCACAACAATGAACGCAGCAGCGGTAGGGTTCTGAATATTGGATGTGCAGCTGGACTGCGGCCAGGACCGTTCTTTAATCCGCTTTGTGAAAAGTTTCAGCAGCAGGAGGCAGCTCAGGTTTGGTTCGGTCAGCCGGATACCTTTAACGATCTGATCGACTGGATCTCGGAGGGAAAGTTTGATCTGGTGCTGTGTACCGACGACTTTGGACGGGAGTTTTCAGAGCTGGAGGCAATTCCGCTTTGCCGGACACCCATGTATTTCTTTGTGGGGAAAGATCATCCTATGGCGTCTTCCAACGCGGTGTTACGGGACTTCCGGGAACTTCCGTTTTATGTTACATACTGCGATGTCAGAACCAATCGTATTTATTCCATTTGTGCCAGAGATCGGTTTTTTCCGGAACATGTATGCAATACCGCGAATCCCTATTCTACCTATCTTATGGCGGAAATGGGGACAGCGGTGGCTTTTGGAACCGGGTTCAGCAGCCTGCACACCAATCCGGCGGTGCGAAGTTATCGTATTCCAGAAGAAGCGGTGCATTTATTGTGTCTGTATCATCCTGGACAGGCAAGTTCGCTGACTCAATCTTTTGTGTCTTTCTTGAAAGAGTGCTGCGATGCGGAACAGTGGTATTTTCCGTCACATCAATAAGATAAGGCAAATGAGAACGGTTAAAATGTCATTGAGGCGCTATCTACAACTGTATGGTTGTAGATAGCGCCTCAATTTGTCGCATATGTGAAGCAAAAGTTGTAGGAGCAAAAGCTACGGTAACTCGAATTGTTTCCGGGATTTCCAGTGGATTTTGTTTTCCGAATTGCCTCTTTTGACGTTTATTGGGAAAGAACAAACTTCCGCTGCTCGTGGACAGAGCGCATAATTTGGATGTGGAAAACGACTACTCAAATTCAGCGGTTCCTTTTCAAATCCGCTAATTGAGATGCGATTTCCCAATCCATATGATAAAATTGTTCTGCAAAAGAATATTCACAGCCATAGGAAAAGAATGGAGGTATTCTATGAAAACATTCACCCCGGAGGAGCTTCTATGCAGACTGGAGTGGCGCAGAGAGCTCCGCAATATCATGGGACGGATTTCTCATGACTATGCAGTCAAGCAAGAGGCGGAGATTTATCAACGTTATTTCAGCAAGAGAGCCGATGTCTGCTTGGGCTTGAACAATGGTTACTATCAGGGCGCAGAGGCGGTTGCCGGTTATTATCGGGCGCTGGGGGAGGAGATTGCCCTTTCTTCCCGGCTGATTGCGCAGAAGTTTCCCGAAGAGTTGGGCGGCAAAACAGAGGAGGAACTTTACGGCGTCGGAATGATTTCTTATGTACCCTTTGAATCCCATGTGATTGAAATAGCCGACGACGCTCAGAGTGCCAAGGGAATCTGGAATATCCGCGGTTCCACTTGCCACCTCACCCAGGGCGGGCCTGTAGCCAACTGGATCTTCGGCTGGGCGGCAGTGGATTTCGTGATGGAAGATGGAGAGTGGAAGATTCTCCATTTGCTGATGCTGTATAATGTGGATCATCAGAGCGGCGTTGGTTTTTGTGAGGAAGAAAAAGTTTTTGAGCCGGTTCCTGGATTTGAAGAGATTGCTGAGTTCCACCTTCCGGAACCCAATGTTCCCATGAATGTATTTGAATGTTATTATCCGAACCGTCCACGGGCCAAAAGTCCCCGATACCCGGAGCCGTATGAGACCTTGGATAAAACGTTTTCATACGGAATTTGAAAGGAGGCGCTGATTATGGGAAGCTTTAAAGAATATAAACGGGAATTTACCGATGAAGAAATGGTATACCACGCCTGGGACAAGGAGATGATTCAGGATTTGGTCGGCCGGTTTATGTTGGACTGGGCTAACGGCGACGGCGATCATGCTGTAGATACTCTGTGGGTCAAAGAGCCTGAGCACACGGCGGATGCCTCCTTTGGGACAAACACCGGATTTTTTGTTGGAATTGACGAAGTACGCCGGCATCTGGTAGACGAACCCAGGGCGCAGGCTCAGGAGACGCTGGATGCATTTCGGGCAGTTGATCCGGAACGATATGCAGGTGCAGAGTTGGGCCTTGGAATGACAGCTATGCACTCTTGCACAACGCCTTTGCTGTTTATCTCTGTAGATGGAAAGTACGCCCGGTATCTCTGCTATGATCTGGGGATGAGCGGCAAGGGAAATCCCGACGGTACTGCTGCGTGCTATTTTGAGTTTGCTCCGGTACTCATTGAACTGGTCCGGGAGGCAGATGGGTTCAAGATCTGGCATCTGGTGGAAGAACATGATTTTTCCATACCCAGCGGGATTAACTACAATGAGTTCCCCACCGTGCTAAAGGAGGATCCTGCCAGCCGGTTCTTTGGGAAACCCACGGTAGAAACCGAAGTTTATGATAATCAATATGGCTGGGAGTATTTATTCTACGATATGCCCCGTCCCTTTAAAACCTATGACGAGGATGAGGGCTACGGTCCCAAGGGCAAGGTCGGCAGAAAATTTTACCAGCGGGTTGAGATGTTGTAAGGAGGCGGCAGCATGAACAAGAATAAATCCTTCCATGATCGTGTAGCTGCAGTGGTTGCAGGGCAGAAAGTAGAGGAACTCAAAGCCCGTCATGCCTATTTGCATGGGATGAATCGAGGCCGTGAGGAATATGGTACGTTCTGGCTTCGGTCGGAGAATTCCACCTTTGGACATACTTTTGGCCGAATGATGGGCTATGAAGAGCTGGTTCCCGCTCATTTTGGCGATCCGCTGCGGGCCAACGCCTTTGCGCCAGCAGACAGTGAGGACGTCGGCGGCATGGCCATGCCAAAAGACAAGGACGGTAAAGAGGAAACGGGCATGCCGTTTGAAAACACCTCTGACAAGAAATTTGACCGGCCTACTAAAATGCGGGATATTTATGGTGTGATGAATCTTTACGGTCACAATCCGGGAACCTTTGGCCAGAGTTGTCATGTGTTGGCCTCCCCGGTGATTGAAGTGGCTGATGACGGAAAATCCGCCCGCAGTTTCTACCTGACGCCCGGTACCATGATGGGCATGAACGGGGCGAACGGCGGCCGCTCCGGTGGATACCTATGGGAACGCTACGGTTCTGATTTTGTCTATCGGGATGGGCGCTGGTGGTGGTTCCATGAACAGGTTTGCCCGGATATTGGAGACAGCTACGATGCTAACAACTGGGCCCAGGATCGATTTCGTAAATATATTTCCGGAGAACTGAAGGTGGGTAATTGCTCCGGTCCGCCTAGAAGTGGAATCTCGGATCTGCGGCAGGTTCACAATGACATCAGTATCATACAGACAGTTCAAGATACCGTTCCCGCCCCGACTCCATATGAAAAGATGGATGAAGCGCACACGTATTCCCCGGGCTGTGCGGAGTTTGAAGATATCAAAATTTATCCAGAATCCAAAGGCTATGGAGATCCTATCTACTGATGCAGCGATGATGAAGCGCCTTGGTCTGCAAGAGTAGCCGGAAATAAGTAACGCCCTCTGCACCGTTGTGCAGGGGGCGTTTTTTCGATGGGTGCTCTCTTTTATAAGCCATATTGCAATAGAAAAACAGCAGTGTTACCCGTCATGAAACCATGCGGCGTCATAGAATTCCGGCCTTGTGAGTATTGAAATTTGTTGCCCTGTCATAGGATGGGGGAATGTCATCTCTATACAACAGAGTTGTTGGACGGAAAGCCCCAATATTTCAGAGTAGCTGCGGGATGCCTTGGTCTGATATATTGGATCCCCCAGAATCGGGGCTCCGGAGGCATAACAGTGTAAACGGATCTGGTGTGTGCGGCCGGTCAATGGATGAAATGCGTATAGCGCCCAAGCACCATGGCCGGCGATATATTCATAAGCCGTGCGAGAGGGCTGACCATCTTCACGAATTGTGCGCCAAAGAGAGTCCGTATGCAGGCGGTCGATTGGAAGGTCAATGACGCCGGAACGCTGGGGCAAACGTCCGAATACCGGGGCAAGATAAGTCTTTTGAATATTGGCTGTTCGTAGCGTCTCGGATAAAATGCTTTTTATATAGCTGTTTTTGGCGAAAATGGTGACCCCGGTCGTGTCCCGATCCAGCCGATTGACAGGATGGATGGCTCCGCCGCCCAGGTAGTAGAGGAGCCGATTGGCCAGGGTGCCGGTGTTACGTGTTGCGGAGGGATGCATAATGATTCCCGCGGGCTTGTGGATTCCAATCAAAGCTTCATCTTCGTAAAGCACATGGATAGGCCCCGGCTCCGGCGGAAAATTTGCGGTTTCCTCTGGCAGTGGGAGCGTAATTTGATCGCCAAGGGAAATGACAAAATCAGTATGGACAGCGTTCCCATTGACCAGCATTTTGGTTTGATATTTTAGACGTTTAATCTGTCCTGTGGAAATACGGAGCCGGCTGTGAAGAATAAAAAATAGTTTTTTTCCATGATCCTGTAGGCCGGCGGTGTAATGAAGTGTCATATATGCCTCCTAAAAAATAGAAGAAAATCATTGTCAAAACTGGACGGAAGCGAATAGGATGCTGACGGGAGGTGTGTCAAATGGATGACACAAAACTCTTACGTGCTTGGGTGTTGGGCGGTGACAAACGATATCCCTGGGCGGTAAAATCGCTCAGAGAGAGCGGCCTGCCAGTGAAAACCTGGGGCGTTATGGGCATGAAAAATGATGTGGAGCATCTGACAGAGGCGTTGCAGGGAGCAAATCTTGTATTGCTGCCTATGCGGCCTTTTCAAGACAAGTCGCTTCGCATTGGCGAGGAGGAAACCGTGGCAGCCTTATTGCCATATATGTTGGAAAAGGGCGCTGTGCTGATTGGAGGAGATTTTCCAACAGAAACGGAAGCGTGGCTCCAATCTCAAGGTGTGTTTTGCGTAAACTTTTTAGAGCTGGAATCCTACCAGATGGCAAATGCGGCAGTGACGGCAGAGGGAGCTGTCTACCTGACGTTGCGTGAGCTCCAGCGGACGCTTTATGGAGCAGAAGTGTTGGTTATCGGCTGGGGGAGAATTGGTCGGTTTCTAGCTGAAAAGTTGAAGGCCTTAGGCGCCAATGTTACAGTGACTGCCCGTCGAGAAGGACAGTGGAAAGAAATAGAGTCCCTGGGCTTCCGACCGGAGGAGACAGGAGTTTATCACCATGGCCTCTGTGATTATGATGCAGTGCTCAATACGGTGCCGGCCCCGGTTATGCATACGGAGCAGACGGCAAACCTGAAGCAGGAATGCGTGCTCATTGAGTTGGCATCTCTGCCAGGGGGCTTTGCTCCGGAAATACAAGAGATGCGAGAGGTCATTATGGCGCAGGGGCTTCCCGGACAGACAGCGCCGAAATCTGCAGGAGAAAACCTGGCGGCAGCCGTCTGGGCTTGCTTAACAGGAGAAGGGAGGACACTGGAATGATCGACAAAACAGTGGGGTTTGCGCTGTGCGGATCTTTTTGTACCTATGCGGAATCATTGCAGGCATTGCGCGATGTAACCCAGAATTTCTCTGTTGTAGTCCCAATCATGTCTGAAATCAGCGCTGTTACGGATACGCGCTTTGGAACGGCTGAAGACCATATTCAGACGATTACAGAGCTTTGCGGACGGCGCCCATTGACAACAATCCGAGAAGTAGAACCAATTGGCCCCAAAGGGCTTTTGGATCTTATCATTGTAGCGCCCTGTACCGGAAATACGCTGGGAAAACTAGCAAAGGGAATCACAGACTCTACCGTGACTATGGCAGTGAAAGCACAACTTCGAAATCAGCGCCCTGTACTGTTAGCGGTTTCCACAAACGATGGTCTTGGAGCCAGCGGCCCCAATATTATGGAGTTAATGCAGCGAAAGCACATTTATATGGTGCCCTTCGGGCAGGATGATCCGGAAAATAAGCCCACCTCTCTGAAAGCTGATATGGGGAGACTGACAGAAGCGGCCATAGCGGCGCTGGAAGGGAAACAACTGCAGCCGGTGATACTAGGGGCGTAAGAAAGGCAGGAACCTTTTTGGTTCCTGCCAAGACCCAACTATAGGTCCCGAAGATCAAAAGGCGTAACCTGATAAACATAGTAGTTAAGCCAGTTGGAATAGAACAACTGTCCATGTGCACGCCAGGATACAACAGGGGGCTGGCTGGGATCGTCGTTTGGAAAATAGTGTTTTGGAACATCAATTTCCAGACCTTTATTCACATCCCGAAAATATTCTGTGCTGAGGGTGTCGGCATCGTATTCTAAATGACCGCAGACAAAGATCTGACGTTTGTCTGGAGAAGCGGCAGCAAACACACCAACTTCAGGTGAAACCGCTAAAAGTTCCAGTTCATCACAAGCACGAATTTCAGATTCCCACACTTCCGTATTGCGGGAATGTGGAGCCATAAATGTATCGTCAAACCCCCGAAACAGCGGTTGCGTGCTGTCTAGAACGTAATGCGGGTACACTCCAAACACTTTTTTGGGAGTGTTATGCTTCTGAATCCCATAGTGATAGTACATTCCGGCATAGGCACCCCAACAGATGTGCAGGGTAGAATATACATGCGTTTTGCTCCACTCCATAATTTCAGAAAGCTCCGGCCAGTAGTCTACCTGTTCAAAGTCATAGTTTTCCACAGGTGCACCCGTAATAATCATACCATCATAGCGTTTATCTTTCACTTCGTCAAAAGTAGTGTAAAAGGATGAGAGATATTCCATGCTGGTATGTCGGCTGCTGTAAGAGCTGGTATACATTAAATCCACATCTACCTGAAGAGGCGAGTTAGATAATTTTCGCATCAGTTGAATCTCTGTAACAATTTTTGTAGGCATTAAATTTAAAATCAGAACATGCAGTGGACGGATGTCTTGATGCAGTGCCCGATATTCTGTCATTACAAAAATATTTTCGCTCTCCAATACCGCTCTGGCTGGTAAGGAGTCGGAAATTTTGATGGGCATTTTATGATTCCTCCCTATTATTGACTTTTTTATCTTAGCATATTAGGAATAAAATCTCAATAAAAAGTTAAAATAGGTGTTGACAATCAGTAACCATTTTGGTAAAATACCCATACATCAGGTAAATTCTGTGCAAAACTTTCTTTTTCTCTTGAAAACCGGGGAAAAAGGGTATTGACAAGAAGGGACTGGCGTGATAGAATAATC
>CABRZL010000031.1 GCA_902475435.1 uncultured Eubacteriales bacterium
CGTCATTCAACAAGTGAACGAGAGGCGAAGCCTCTTAGGGCTTCAGCGGCGGATTACACCGCCGCTGAAGACTTAGATGCAGCCCGCCGATTATAGAGGCGGGGGCATATGTTCACGGTTATAGTTTATCATTTTAGCTTCGTTATTGCAATTGCGATCTATACAATTTAGACTTTAACCTTGCTATATTTATACATTTATGTTACTATTTAAAAAGAAAGCGAGATGAGATTATGGGAAAAAAATGCGAACGAATATTGGTCGTTGGAGATTCGATATCTAAAGGCGTCGTTTACGATGAAGCAAAAGGCAGATACGTCTTTTTTAAAGATTGTTTTGTCAACCTTGTGAAAGAAAATATAAACTGCGACGTGAAAAACGTGTCTAAATTCGGCGCAACAGTAGATTATGGTAAAAAAACCCTCGTAAAATACATAGATGAGTATAAACCGGACGCTGTAATGATAGAATTCGGCGGTAATGACTGTGATTTTGAATGGAGCGAAGTCGCTGAAAACCCTTTCAAAGATCATCAGCCGAGAACGTCTTACAGCGATTATTTATGTGTTTTTTCTGAAATGATAGATATTGTCAGGTCAGCAGGAAAAAATCCCATAATATGTACTTGTCCGCCAATCGACGAAGTTAAATATTTTAACTGGTTTACAAAAGGCTGCCAAGAGACTGCCTCACGCATACTGCAGTGGTTAAAAAGTACAAATAGAATACATTGGCAGCACGAAAGATACTCCGAGGGATTAAGACGTCTGGCGCAAAATTCAGAAGTACCCGTAATTGATATACGAAACGAAATATTCTCAGGCTCCTTTTGGTTCTCAGATCTGATGTGCATTGACGGTATTCATCCGAACAAAGACGGACACAAAACGGCAGCACGCTGCGTAATGCGCTTTATACAAAAACACGCTCCTTTTCTATTAAAGTAAATCTGTTCACGGCTATAAATTTAAATTAATACTGCTTGTTCAAGACGCCGCGTTCGCTCAGCGTCTTTTTAGTATGTCTAAAAACTGCAGTCAGACGGAAAAGCCTCTGTAAAGTTCCGCAAGCTGTCACACCTCAGTCCACTTCCGACAACTGGGCGGCATCCTCCTGCCGATTGCAGAACACCGTAACTCGTGTTTTACCGCCGTAAGTACAAGTGTACAGCACAAGGTCGTAGCCGCTGTTCTGAACCGCTTCCACCTCGTCGGGCGCAAGAGTGTCGATCAAGATGACCTCGTATTTGTTCTCAATGCCATCCATATCAGTAAAAACGACGGCGGCTCCACTTTCAAGCTGCGACAGACGTCCAAAATGTTTTCTATAGTTGTGAGCGGCAATTACCAGATCGTCTGTCCGTGAAGATCCGAACTGTCTACACGGAGCAATTTTCAATTTTGCATAATCCCATTCGGACATGACCGGCAATTCCAACTCAAGGTCAGGAATTGAGAGATAGCCCACATACTCGCGGCCATCAATCTCCGCTACCGGCATTTCCGTCTCCTCCAACGATTCCGGCCTTGTGGAGGAAGCAGTTTCCTTTTCCTGAATCTCGGCTTGCACATCGATGAGCAGCTTCTCGGCTTCCTGCCCGGCCTGTGCGTCCTCGTTTTGATTAAAAAGGAAAAGGGACAGCGCTGACAGAATCAGCACCGCCCCTATAATCACGAAGACAATGCCCGCTTTTTTAGGCATGTTTATTCTTCCGTTTCTTAGCCATTACGATAAATCCGCAGGCAATGAGCAGAAGGCCGAGACCGCCCAGCACCGGGATGGGCCAGTTCATCTGGCCGGTTTGAATCAGAGTTGACGTATTGGTGATGGTCACTACGCCGTCCTTAGTACGATAGGATGGCGTGTACCCTTTTGGAATACCGGTTTCCAAAACGCTCCAGTCGCCGCTGCCGTCCAGAGCCTCCCATGTGTAAGTCCAGTTGTTCTTGTCGCTCAGAGTAATCTTCTCCACGGCTTCATCACCGTTGTACAGAGTAACGGTCACGGAATCGGGACGATTGCCTTTCTTGTTATTCCGGTCGGACCAGTCCTTTTTGACGGTCAGATCCACAGGCTTCGTCGGAACCACGGGCTCATAGTCCATATGGTTAGTGATGAACACGGTGTTATCTACGATTTTAAAGGAAGCCTCGTATCCTTCGGGGACATCCTCCTCCGCCGTCCAGTCGTAACGATCATCCAAATCGTCCCAGCTGTAAGTCCACTGGTTTTCTTCATTCAGCGTGACGATCTCAAAGACCTCGCCATCTTTCAGCAGGTTGACCTTGACGCTCTCGGGGCGGTCGGGATAGCCGTTGTCATCCCATGTCTTGTGGACTGTCAGCTTGCTATACTCGATGGCTTCTACCACAAACGTCCAGTCTACTTCACCCACTCGATTAGCATACTCGCTGCTCAGGGTAATGGGGACATCCAGTTCCACCTTGAGAGAGAGTTCTTCACCTTTGGCCAACTTGCCCAGGAAGACATTGTCCGCCAGAGCGCCGGCCTGATCGGGAGTGGAATTATAAATCAATTCCGTGCCGTTGTAGATGCGCATGGTCAGCTGCTTCAGGAAATCCTGCATGGAGGCAACTGTTTCTGTTTCGGCGACTTTTTCGCTGAGGGGGTTGTCGTTTTCGTCGTGAACTACGGCCTTCAGATAGACATTGATATAATCGCAATCCTCGGCTCGGTTCTTGAATGTAATAGTCTCGGTGAGCTTGTCGCCGGGCATCACATTCTTGAAGTTGTCAAATAGATCTGTCTCGGTGTACTCGCTGCCGGGCTGAGCCTCAAAGCCTTCCTCCAGACCACTGAACGTGACGGAGGAATCCGCTGCGAAAGCGGTGACGCTCAGGCTGAGAACCATGACGAGCGCAAGCAGGATGGCGGAGCCGGATTTGAATAATTTTTTCATTTCGTCCTCGCCTCCTTAGTTACTGGAAGTGGAAGTGTAGGCTTCCACTTTACCTTCGCTTATGGACACGCCCCAGGAATCGCCCACCGCGTTAGCGGGACCGCTCTGGATGGCTTCTGCCATGACCTCGATAACCTGTTTGCCGCCGTCGGCATCATTGTAAGTGAGCAACGTAATACCCGAGGTACCAATGAGGGGTTGTTCAGGCGTTTTGTCGTGAGCTACCGGCAGGGTGTAGTAGTAATAGCCGCCGTAAGGCACCCAGTTTGTACCAGGATTGAAATCAGGAATAGTGGCAGTTCCGCCAATGTGCTGTCCTTTATCATTCACGCGGTATGTGACCAGCTTCACACGGATATACGCTTCGGTATCTCCGGTGTTTGTAACATTTACATTGCTCTTGGCGGTTCCGTTAAATTCCTCGGTCACCTCGCAAGTCACCTTTGAGGGAGTGAAAGAATTTTTAACATCGGGGGTTTTCGTAACCAGATAGGCCACCGTACCGCCTACTGCCATAGTAACTACGAGCAGAAGGGAGAGAAGCAATGTCCCGGTTTTGTTGATTCTGCGCTTCCGCTTGGATTGCACGTGCTTTGCTTCATATTTTCCGTGACGCATAATTCTCCTCCTTCCTTAATTTGTGATACCGAAGATGTTCTTTACAACATCGCTGAATCCGTTAAGCCAGTAGTCTTTAGTTTTACTGTTGGTGCAGGTGATGGTGCCCTCGTTGTCCATGCTGTTGAGAGTAACGCTCTCGCCGTGAGTAGGATTCGGATAGCGCCAGCTCCAGCCGGTGTCCTCGGTGATGGAGTAAGTACCAACGGGCAGTTCATAGATGGTTTCGCTATTGTTGCCGACAATGGTGACTTCGGAATACTTCTTATTATTATCTTTGTATACGGTGAACACATAAGGTTCATCGTCAGCGCCGCCCATCTTGCTGATGGTCAGCTGACAGGTGTTGACATGGAGCCAGAACTTTCCATTGTTCGGGGCGGTGCAGTTTTCGTCGCCATCACACTCGCTATGAGTGAAAGTCACGTATTCGGTCACATCAGTAGTGTTGATATTGACGGTAGCATTCACGGCAATATCGTCTTTAGTATTGATCTTGCCATCTGCAATCTTTCCGGCCTCGGGGGTATAGGTGATGTTCAATTCAGGAGCTTCATCCATGGTATCAGTATTGGCGGTATCATCGCCGTGTTTCCAGACTGTGCTAGCGAGGTTATCGGTAAACTCGGTGGGAACGGCATCGCCGTAATACACGGTGCTGTCCTGGAAGGTCAGGACGGGCTTGTAAACCTTAACCGTGCCGGCGCCGCTGTTGGGCTTGGTCTCTGCCTTGGTGCCCTCTGTGGAAGTGGGTTCCAGCGTTTTGGGAGTGACGCTGACGGAGACGGTGTAGCTGTTGTCACCGGTCAGGTTTTCCAGTGCAGTGACTTCTTTGTCATCTTTGTCCTTAACGATGACAGAAATGTTCACATACTCACTCTGCCAAGATTGCAGGCCGTAGTTCTCAGCACCCAAATCAAGGGGTACACCACCCACGGTGACGGTAGTATTCTTAATTTCATCAGCGGAAACGCCGTCCAAGAGGTAGACATCCTTGTCGGAAGCGGTGACAGTTACATCCTTGATGGGAACATTGACCTGGGGACGGTCGAAGGTGAGAACAGGTTGCGTAGCATTGGCATTCTCATAGACGCCCGCACTGGTGTTGGTGTAAACATCATTGCCACCCAGGAAGCCATCCTTGGGAGTGACAGTGAACTTGATGACCAGCTTGTTACCGCGGTAGCTGACCCTGCCATTGACAGTCTCAGTACCCACATAGTTGTCGGCGAAGTCAAAGCCGGTCACGTTTACCTGATTATTATTTGTCATAATCGCTTCGGTATCGTCTGTGCTGCCGATTGTCACCTTTGCACCCATAGCATCATCGGAATTCTGCGACCAGGTGTAGTCATCGCCGTCTTTGCCGGTGCAATGCCAGGTCTCCAATTCAATGTCCTGAGCAGTCGTGCCATTGGGCAGTTCAAACGCCGGGGAGATAATATCCCGGATGACCGTTTCAGAACTCAGAGTGGTGGAAGAGCCGCCAGACTGGATCTGGTTGGAAATCTGCTGGAAGATGTTTGTTAGTGTGTCAGAATCCGCAGCCGAAAGGTAATAGCTGGGGTTCTGAACAGTGCCGTTGTTGGAGGAAAGATTCTGCAGGAACCAGTTTGCTCGTTGTGTATCGTTACCGTTGCTGTTACCAGCAGATGTTGCATCAGCACCTTCAAACACGCCAATCGCATAGACCGTGACGCCAGCTTGTTTCAGTGTACTTGCCTTGCTGATAGCGTTGTTTGCCACATCAGAACTATAGTCACTGTATGTAGATGGGAAACCATCCGTAAAGACAATCACGACTTTGTTACGGTCCTGATCCCTGAGAGAATCCGCATTCAGAATACCCTCCGCCATATTCATACCAAGGTCAACCTGTGTTGCGCCCAGCGCAGAGAGGGCACTAATCGAGTTATTGACATTAGTTGCGCCCTGAGTTGTACTCATGTCCTGGAACGCATTTGCATACTGCGCTGTCGCACTGGTTCCGTATTTATACTCATTGGAACCAATAAACAGTTCGGTATTTACATAGTCATAACCACCAGCGAATTCAGTGGATCTAGTTGTTCCATGGGCAAATCCCACTACAGCAATACGGTGGTTCACATCATCGGCAGTACCTTCAGTGCCATCAGCGCCTTTTGCTTTCTCCGCAACACTTGAAGCAAAGGCAGACGCCGCATCTTTTAGTGCCTGCAAACGGGTGGGTCCACTATTTGTGTCTACAACACGCTGATAGAGAGTAGTTCCAAATACTGTGCTTGCGCCAGTGGATGTACCGATGGTCTGGGTTTCCCCGTTATCGTCGGTATATGTGTAGGTGTATACATTATTGGCGGTATTCGATGTGAGCAAATACAGATAACCGTCGTCTGTGCCGGTAAAGGTCGGTGAAGTAGTATTGCCTAAACTTTTACTGGCAATCACAGTCCCATTGGAAAGTGTATACGTATAGCTGTAACCACTCAGGTTTCTACTACGAGTTACCGTTACTTTAAGATATTCACCCTTTACTTTTGCGTACAGATTGTCCTTGTTCTTCCAGTAATTGATGGAACCGTTTTGACTAGAGTTATTCTTTCCATTGGTGATTTTCTCATATGTTGCGTCTGTCTGAACCGTTACGGAAACGGAGTAATATTTATCACCAACTTTATGCCACAAATTGGCGCTGCCACCGTTATGACGGCGGCCATAGTGAGTAGCATTGGTACTGCTTGTATACGATCTAAAGGAAACCGTTCCCATTCTGTTGTCGCCCATAGAACCGGACTGGTCGAGAACCAGGACGATGTCCGTAGGCTTCTCGTTTGTTACGGTAGTGGTTACTTTATCGCCGGTTCCGTAGGCTTCCAGAGTGATGGTGTAGGAGTCATCGTTATTTGCTGTGGCAGTTTTGTTAATCACCATGCCGCTGGTACTGGTGTTGCTATCCTCCGCAAAAACGGCGGTTGGGAGAAGCAATGACAGTGTCATGACCAGGCACAGCGCGAGAGATAAAACTTTCTTCATCGTTCACTCCTCCTTAGCCCACATCGCCAACGAAGGGCGCAACATTGTCGAAATTCACGGTCTCAGAATATATCTCACTGGCAACAGGAGGATCGCTGACCTCAATGATGATGGCAGGAGCAGGCTCCGGCTCGATTTCGCAATAATGCGCATCGATCTGCGCCCACTGCTCGTCGGTCATAGCCTCCAGCCGGGCCTCCTCGGTAGACGCGAAGATAGCATCCATCTCCTCAATGGTGGCGCAGGCCATCAGCTGCTCAAACAGATTGCAGCCGCAATTACCCTCGCCGGAGTCGGTGGCGGAAGAGTTATCTATATTCACATCATCCAGAGGTGTTTCGGAGGTTTGCTCATTCGGGGCGGACGTGCCGACAGAAGATTCGGCGGCGCTCTCTGTTTCTGCGGAAACAGCAAGCGTACCCGGCATGGCCACGCCGAGTACCATAGCAAGGCTCAACAATAAACCAATTATCTTTTTGTTTTTCATCTCCCTGCCTCCTTACGCTTCCGGCCAGCCCTTGGCATCCATGACGCCGTCGCCGTTGTTGGCAACCTGGACGGCGTAAGCGGTCACATCCACCTTGGCGGTGCTGTTCTGATATATATTGCCCATGACCGAGTCAAACTTCACCGAAGCAAACAGCGGCTCTGTCACCGCGCCGGATTTCAGGACGGTCTTATAATAGTAATTGCCATCCTCGCCCTTCGTCCAATAGGTCTCGTCAAAGTCAAGCTTCATCAGGCCGGAATCGGGTTCGCCCTCCACGTCGTCGGACAGGACAAATTCCTTCTCCACTTTGACACGGACGTAGGCATCGTTCGAACCGGTGTTCTTAACCTCAACGATTTTGGTGACGTCCGTCCCGGGCATGACGCCGCTGACCCCATCCTCGGGGAAGGGCGTTGTCTTTTCTTCATCGGCCCATTCCTGAAGCTCGATATCAATATTGCCGGACGTGATAACATTGTGGACGGTATCCTCGTCCGTAAAA
This sequence comes from uncultured Eubacteriales bacterium, assembly GCA_902475435.1. Taxonomy (GTDB): domain Bacteria; phylum Bacillota; class Clostridia; order Oscillospirales; family Oscillospiraceae; genus HGM13006. The sequence continues at coordinate 7,546 of CABRZL010000031.1, forward strand.
AACGCCAGCGTCCCACAGGCCAATAGGGACAGGCAGATTACGGCCACGGCGGCTGCAATCAGTTTTCGTTTCATTCGGCTCACCTCTGTCTTTATTGATTGTCAGTTTCTGTCCTGCTTTTCACAGAGCATATAAGGATATCCGGAAGTTGCTCGGGTATCCTTGTATGCCCTGCACCCTCTAGAGGGCGCAGGGTAAAGGCGCGCTAGTATAAGGTTATTGTTTATTGTTTAACTCTGCCAATTGGTAGCATCGCCGCCAAAGGGGTTGAAATTCGCTCCGAAAGCAGCGTTAACAGCAGCGTCAACACTATCGAAGCCAGCAGCCTGAACGGCAACAGCCATGACAGGGCAGTTCACAGTTCCTTCAAGGATGGAAAGGTCAGCAGATTTGTTACGTTTATCAACATACTTGCCGTCCTTCATGTCAACATTTTTATCCAGGTAGACACCAGATATGAACTGCTCAGTGGTAGCACCAGCAGCCAGCGTCGTATAATAGTCAGCGTAGTAGACGTTGTATTTAACACCATCAATGGTGGTCTCGTAATACTTCCAAGTGCCACTATCGTTATTCCAGTTCCACTGATTTCCCTGAGTAGTAGCTCCATTTGCGTTGCCAAAATTGAAGTGCAGGACGTTCAAGCCAGCGTTGAAAGTCTCGTAACCATCATCCAGAGCGGTAGGAATAGCGAAGTAGGCACGAACGTAAGCATCTGAGTTGCCTGTATTTTTGATTGTAACAATCTTGTCGATGTAGTTTTCAGCAACGGGCTGACCGAAGCTATCCTTATCGCCCTGAGCGGAGCCAACGATAGGCATCAGAACCTGATTCTGCTTAAAGTCTTCCAGAGCGGTTCCCCCATCGTTAACCTGCTGCTCGATAAGGTCAATTTTCACGCCGCCAGCAGTGAAAGTATTGGTCTTTTGATCAGTATCGGTGAAGTAAGCCAGCGTGCCGCCGACGACTGCGGTCGCCGCCATAGCAACAACCAGGCCTATAGCCAAAATTTTTTTCTTCATGCTTTTTCTCCTTAATAAAGATTTTTTATTATATAGCCGCGTTTTTTGCAGCGGACTATCTAGCAGGATTAATTAGTAGTAGCGGATGAGGGGGGAAATGTTTTTCCATGCCTCATCGGATTCGAAGGACTCATTCGCATTCTTGTTGAACTGAGATGCATAAGCCGTCACGGTCAGCTTGGGATAGCTATCTGCTGTGGTCAGGTTGTTCATCATTTCCTTGGTTACGGTGCCCAGCACAGTAACCTGATCATCTTTCAGAACGCTGAAAGCAGTTCCCCTTTCATTCGTATCAACAACGCGGTAGTACACACCATTGACATCTTTGTTTTCGGCATCCTTAAGCTGTTCCCAGCCTTCCGCAATCTCATAGGTCAGGAAGGAATCGAAATTATTAGACTTATCCAGCTTGACGAACAGATAGCACTTCTCGCTGTCAGCCTTGACGGTAACCTTGGGGTCTTTGCTGATTGTGTAGCCGGGAACCATCTTGTATTCCGTACCAGTGCTTTCGGTCAAGGTAATGTCAATGTCGGAGTCGGTGAAGGTATTGACTACGGTATCAGATTTATCCGTCAGCCAAGCGACAGTACCGCCGATTACGCCGCCAAAAGCCAAAGCCAGAACCAAAAACAGCGCTAAGGTTTTCTTCTTCATGTCGTTTTCCTCCTTTCCCGGAAATTTGCTCGAGCAGTGCGCAATCATGCGATTGTGGGCACAGCTCTATATAATCGGCACAGCCGGTTATATCAAATTAGCTCTTGCCTAGGCCAGTGGTCCAGGCAGCAGAAGCAGTGTCAAAGCCATCAGCCTGAACAGCGTATGCAACGACCTTAACGGTCTTTTTGTTGTAAGTTCCAAGAGTATCGCCAGTCACACCGCCGTCAACGGCAAAGTTCTGGAATACTTTATAATCAATGGCATTGCCAGAGTCGTTAGCATCAACTTTCATATAGTAAACGCCTTCAACGCCATCCAAAGCAGTCCAGCCGTTTTGGGTAATCTGATCGGCAATGCTTGTGTAGCCTTCTGCCTTGGACTCAATGCCGGCAATTCCATTGGTGACTTCTACAAACAACCACGCGGCTTCGCTATTGTCGGCAAAGTGTACGACAGGGTCCTTGTCGTATTCATGGCCGGGCATCAGCTTGTAGCTGTTTGCTTTAACACGGTCGGCGCCTTCGACAAGAGTACCATCAGCGTTTGCTTCGGCTTCGTCCAGCTTAATTGCGACGGAGCCAACGGTGAATGTATTGGTGACTTCATCGGTAGAAGTCAGGTACGCCATTGTGCCGAAAATCGTTGCGGTTACAAGCAGTACCGCGGCTGTCACCATACCAAGAACCTTGGTTTTTCTCTTCATGAGTTTGTCCTCCTTTTGATTGTGGGGGTGATTTATAACGGCAGATTACTCTTTTTCCTCAAGGTGTCTGCCCTTGTTCTCGGTTTGTTTTTTCTCGTCCTTGCTGAACAAATCCGGCAGGAACATCAGGAGCACCAGAACTGCCCCGGCGGAAATCGCTATGTATATTCCCGGAGGATTCTGGATATAATCAGCCAGGTATCCCAGCTTGGGAATTGTGAATACGGGAGTGCCGACTACATTCTTATAGTGAACGAGACTGCCGTCCACCGCTTCGTTTGCATCGCCTTTGGTACGGAATCTCAGAACGGAAGAATCCGTCTCGTCGGGTACTACCTCTACAATGCGGTGAGTCGCAACCGTATCCTCATCCAGCATGAATGTGATGACATCTCCTGCCTCCAGTTGGGTATAATCCACATCTTTCACATAGATTAAAGAACCTACATGATAGGTCGGCTCCATAGACCCGGACAGCACGGCGAACACCTGAAATCCAATCAGCCTAACGCCGAGCAGTGCAACAGCCAGAAGCACGGCAAGCGCCACAATCACGCCTGTGACAATATTCCAAATTTTTTTTGCTGTTTTTCCCATATCGTCATTTCCTGTATGTCAGCACCTGAGAATTGCCTCGTCCCGGACGTCCGCTTTCCGCACTGTCGAGCAGATGGACAATTCCTTATGCGGCTTCTGCGCATACTTCTCAAAGTTTGGGTATAATATTATATGAAATGATTTTTTTAGCTGTTTTCTTTTCGCAGAGTGAGCCCCTCTGTCAAAACACCTCCCGAATACCGTAAAATCCTTGCGTTTCTCTGCATTTTGAAGCACAATGACACATAAGTTTGACTGCGGAAAATTACGGTTCTACCATGACCAGCTTGTTCATGTTGTGCCGCTTCAGCTCCATGGAGGAGTGTACATAGCGTTCAAGTGTAATGGTTGTATTGGCGTGACCGAGAATTTCGCTCAGGGATTTGATTTCAAAGCCTACCTCTACGCATCGGGTCGCGAATGTGTGTCTCAGAGTATGGAAATGAACCCCTTCCAAACCACATTCGGCTGTGTATTTCTCCATTCGGTATTGCAGTGTCCTTGGCTCCATATAATCAGATGTGCCGGTTAAAACAAACGCAGTCGGACTTTGGGGATTCATTTTCCCGCATAGTTCGGCTGCGTAATCGCTGATGGGAATTGTCCGGGTTGAAGTGCCGCTCTTTGGACTTCCAATGACGATTTTTGTCTTTGCCTCCCGATTCGGATTCATGTCCTTCAGTCGCTGCATTGTAGATGATATTCGTATGGTATTGTCTCGGAGGGAAATATTCTCCCATCGCAGAGCACAAAGCTCTCCTATCCGTATTCCGGTAAGCAACGCCAGCAGGACGCCAAATTTACACGTATCTATATCTTTGAGCAGAAATCGGATGAATTTCGCCTGCTCTTCCCGTGTCAGGACACGCATTTCCTTTTTGTTTTCCCTGGGATAGACAATATCCACTCGCGGGAAGGCGTCCGGAAAGCGTTTAGCTATGTAGTTCAGAATAGAACGGAGCACCACCAGGATGTCCTTCACGGTCTTGGGGGAGAGTTCTTCTTCAAACAGCAGTTTATTTGTAAACTGCTCCACCAGCGCATCGTTGAAAGCCAAAGGAAAACAGCCGCCCAGCCTTGGCTTGATGTGTTTTTCCAATATGGTCTGGTATTTCACACATGTAGATTCTTTGAAACGGTTTTTACCTGATTCAAACCATTCGTCACAAAAAAATGCAAACCGATTCCGAGAGTCAAATTTCGGAGCGGGTTTTCCGCTGAGCATCGCCGCCTTGGCTCGGGTGACTTTTTCTTTAGCTTCCTTATAAGTTTTACCGTAACAGAACCCGTATTTGATTTTACCGGAGAGTTCGTAGCCCTTGATGTAACGGGCTTCCCAGCGCCCGTCTTTTCGTTTGAAAATATTCTCGCCTTTTGCCATTTTGTTGTTTTTTCCTCCTATTTTAAAAGTTCTTTTATAGCAGTTGAATCGACTGCGGATTTGACTGCGATGGCAGCACGATTCAACTGCTAAAATTATAGAATAGCTCCTAAATATTGAAAAAACGGAACCCGCTGAAATAAAAATAAAAAAATTTTCCTCTTACCACTTGATTTTTTCAGATATGTGAGATATAATGTGTAGCGTATGAAATATATGTGAGTCTATCGCAGAGGGGCTCACTCTGCGAAAAAACACACTCGAAGCGAGAACATTCGCTTGGCAGATAATGTCAGCGTTTATAAAACCGCACAAAAAAAGACCAACCTGCACAAGGCAGATTGGTCTTTTTCTGCAATAACGCTTAATTATTTATTTGTCTATTGAAAAATCAAATTGAGAAAGCCAATCTGCGACAGCCGATTCGTCGGCGCCTTGCGAAAAACGCTGGCTTCCAACCCAATTTACCTCAGCACCGCATAATTCCTGCAAATTTGACTCTGCGGCCTCTATACCACTGCCTCCGGAGGTGCAAAAGGCAGCCACCGTCTTGTTAGACAAATCATAGCTTTCCACGAAAGTGTCCAAAATCCGAGGTTCCTGCCCCCACCAGATAGGAAAACCCAGCAGCACTACATCATAATCTTCGATGTTTTCCACTGTTGATGCAATCTCCGGTCTGGCCGCTGAGTCGTTCTGCTCTTGGTTAGCCCGACAGGCGTCATCGCTGTAATCCAAATCAGCGTCCGTATAGGGCTGAGCCGGAACGATTTCGAATAAGTCGGCTTGCAGTTGGCCGGCGACAGTCTGCGCTACCGCCTCGGTGTTGCCGGTGGCGGAAAAGTAGGCCACAAGAATGCTTTCACTTTCTTCTGTTGATTCTTCGCTTTGACCTTCCTGAGATTGCTCCGGCGTGTCGGGCGTATCTGAAAAAGTTGCCGATTCATTCTGCGGAGAAGTGCTTTCGGTCGAAACTGATGCCGCCGCTTGTTCTCCTTCTCCCGTATTTTGTCCACTACATGCCGCCAGGGTCAATCCCAAAGTTAGGGCAAGCAGAGCAGATGTCCATTTCCAAATTCTTTTCATAACCGTATCCTCCTGATTATATCGACTTCCCCAAACGGTATGCCTCCTGCATATGAGGGCTGCGCTTGGTCGTTTCCGGTGTGCCGCAGCCGGTGCCCAGCACCATACCGCAGTTTTCAAAATTCATATAGCGGCACAGCTTTTGATAGTAACTGCTAAGATAAGGCATTACGTCATCGTTGTCATCCCATGCGGCAGTAATCAGCGCGGCTTTCAAAGCTTTATCGGACAGCTTTACGGTATAACTGTAAAAACGGTCAATAACCATTTTCAGTTGTGCGCTCATCCCAAAATAGTAAACAGGGGTGACAAAAACAACCATATCGCTGTTCAGCAGTGTATCCCGTACAATAGTGTTGCCATCCTTATGTACACATTCGCCATTCATACCGCAGTGTCCGCAGCCGATGCATGGGTGCATATCCATATGTGCCGTATCCAAAACCGTCACATCGTGCCCCGACTCTTTAGCGCCTCTGATAAATTCATTTGCCAGCATATTAGAAGATCCATTTTTATGAGGACTTCCCTGTAAAACTGTGATTCTCATGCTAATATTCCTTTCTTTCAAGCGTGAGCGTTGCTGTAATATTTCCCTTCCCCAGCACTTTTTTTAATTCCTTTTCGGTCATGTTTACCACTCGGCCCAGCCGGGTAAAGTTCCATGTGTTGGAGGCGTAATAAATGACAAGCAGGTTTCCTCCGGAGAGTATAACGTCTCCTGCCTTTGTGGTGATGTGCCGGTCATTGCGGGGAAGCCGTACACCCAGATCCCCGAATTTCTCCATGTGGGCATAGTCCTTCATGGGGATTGTCAAAGGGCTTTCTTTCAACAGCTTCTCCAGCGCTTCTGAAGAGCTGCTGGGGAGCAGTTCCACCTGAATGTCTGTATTATCTACCTCCATATTTAGTATCATTGCTATTCCTCCTGTTCCTAAATTAAAGAGTTGTCAGCACCGGATTGTTCAGATAGTCGTAAAGCCGGTCAATCTCGCCGGGCTTGGAACAATCCAACATGGAGGGACAGTTCTTATCCAGTACTGTAATTCTGTCCATATCATCGTTATCCAAAGCAAAATCCCAGATTGTCAGATTTTCTTCCATGCGTTCTTTATGGACAGATTTTGGAATAATCGCCACCCCCTGCTGGACATTCCAACGCAGAATGACCTGTGCGGCAGTTTTTCCATGCTTTGCAGCGATTTCCTTCAAAACAGGCTCCGTGAACATTCCCTTCAGCCCTTCTGCAAAGGGCGCCCACCCCTGAGGCTGTACGCCCAGTTTTTTCATGACGGCAAGTTCTTCATGCCGTTGATAATGGGGATGACGTTCAATTTGATTCACCATTGGTCTTATCTCTGCGTTATAACATAGATCCATCAGCCGAGCCGCATCAAAGTTGCACACTCCGACAGCCCGTACTTTCCCCTCTCGGTAAAGCTCCTCCATGGCTCGCCAAGCGCCATAATAATCGCCCAGCGGCATATGGATAAGATACAGGTCGAGATAGTCAAGTCCCAGCTTATCCAAAGAGCGCGCAAAGGCTTCTTTCAGATTTTCATAGCCCATTTCCTGAATGTAAGCTTTGGTGACGATGAATAGATTATCCCGTTTTACAGCACCCTCTGCTGCAGCTTCCCGAATAGCCGCGCCGACTGCCTCTTCGTTCTTGTAAGAGCTTGCGGTATCAATGAGCCGATAGCCGGTGCGGATGGCGTTCAACACTACTTCTTTGCACTCATACTCCGGCACCTGAAATACACCGAAGCCTTCCTGCGGCATTGCAACACCATTGTACAACGTCATATTTTCAATCATAGGTTTCATTTGATTGTATACCCCCCGTCTGCAGCAATGCCCTGTCCAAGCACAAATCCGGCGTCTTCGCTGCACAGCCAGAGCACCAGACCGGCAACCTCCTCCGGCGTACCAAATCTGCCAATCGGCTCTATCACATCTGTTATCGCGCCGGTTTCCATCATTTTTTCGACCATAGGCGTTGAAATCGTGGCCGGGCAGACGGCGTTTATCCGAATCCCCTTTGCGGCATACTCAAGCGCAGCGCATTTCGTCATTCCCAACACTGCGTGCTTAGAGGCATGATAGGCTACACGCCCCGGCATACCGATAAGCCCACCGATGGAGGAACAGTTGACGATGGAATATCCCTCACCGCCCTGCTGTAACATCTGTCTGAGCTCATACTTCATGCAAAGGAACATACTGCGCAGGTTGACATTGAGCACTCTGTCAAATTCAGCGGTTTCCAGATCAGCTGTAAGAGTGTCATCCGGCATGATTCCCGCATTGTTATAGGCGTAATCTAACCGTCCGAAGGTTTTAACCGCAAAGTCTACCATTGCAGCTGCCTGAGATTCATCCGTCACATCGCAGACAATATAAGCTGCCTTGCCGCCGTCAGCTGTAATCTTATCCGTAAGTTCTTTCAAAAGATTTTCCCGTCTGCCGGACAGCACAACTTTTGCGCCGCTCTTTGCAAACATTTCAGCCGTCACTTTTCCGATTCCGCTGGTGGCGCCGACAACGAGTGCGACTTTTCCGTCCATATCATATCGCGTCATTTAAGAATCTCCTTATCTGTTTATTCTTCTACAGCGGATACGGTAATAGTTCCGCTTAAATTTTCGATATGCTCCGCACCGGATACCGCATTGCCCAGTTCATACAAGCTATCGTTGGGGCTGCAAGGCGCGTAGAACATTACAACGTCTCCCCACGGTTCATAATAAGAAAGCGAACCGGGCTCACCATCCGAAAGCGGTGCGTCGGTGACGTCCAGTTTTTCCGGGTAAAAAGTCATTTCATTATTGCTGAACGGTTCCACTTCGGTTGTAAGAGGCAGCTGCGCATACAGCTCTCCGGCCGCCGTACTGTCATTTAATTCATAAACAATCTCATATTGCTCTGATTTAACAGAAATTCTAATGGATGTTGCCTCCGAACCTGTTGAATTCGTATCTTCTGTCGGCGGCTCTGTCATGATTTGCGATTCAGTTTCTGATTCTGCAGCATTTTGCAGCGATGCGGTTCTGTTTGTCTCCGAGGTTGCTGTGCAGACCGCAACGGTCAGCAACAGAAGCAGGACAGATGCAATGCTGACAATCTTTTTCATAGCTGCTCCTTACCGCAGGCTTTGGTGCAGAAAACGCTCGATTTCATCGAAGGGAATCTTCGACGTATCATCATACAGATCCACATGGTTGCAGTTCTGCACGACAATCATTCGCTTTGGCTCCGCCGCCTTTTCAAACGCCATGTCACTGAAGAAGCGGCTCTCCGCCTGCTCGCCAACGAGGAACAAAATGGGACGTGGAGAAATTTCTGCAATATGGTCGTTTAACGCATAATTCATAAAGCTAAGGTCAGAGGTAGTAGTAAAGCCGCCGCGGGCATTGGGATGATGTCCACGGCTGGTGGCGTAAAACTCAAAAAATTCTCGCCAAATCCCCTGCATCTCATCCGGGATTTCCAATACTGCCTCTTCCGGGAAGGATGGGATATACTCCGGTTCACCGTTTTCTGCATCCTTCCAACGCCGGAGCGACAGTTGCTCTTTTCTCTCCTGAATCTGCTCCGGCGTCTGTCCTATACGAGCGGCCACGCTCATATCATACATGCTGGCCGTAATGACTGCTTTAATGCGTGTGTCCATGGCTGCCGCAGAAAGGGAGAATCCGCCGCTGCCGCAGATGCCCAGAGCCGCAATTTTTTCCCGGTCTACATAGGGCAAAAGTCCCAGATAATCCACCCCGGCGCTGATGTTCTCGCTGAACAGATCCGGGGAAGATACATGGCGCGGCTCCCCACCGGACTCGCCCATATAGCAGGGGTCAAAAGTCAGAACGACAAATCCCCTGCTTGCCAGCTCATTGGCATAGACAGACGGTCCCTGCTCCTTCACACCGCCGTATGGAGCCCCCACTACGACGGCAGGATGCTTTCCCGTTTTGTCCATGTTCTTCATAGTGTAAAGATCGCCTGCAAGGGCGATGCCGTAGCGGTTGTGATAGCGGACGTGAATTCTTTCCACATTTTCATTAAGTTTGCAAATATAATTGCTCATAGTATGATCCTCCTATCATAGAATTGTGTAACATAACGCACTCGCTTTGCACGAGCGACGTAAGCCTATAAACCTGCCCGTGAGCTTGTGAATTGTCTCGAATCGTTTCACCAACGGCAGGAACCTTTTTCTAAAGCAGCGCTTTTGATGTACCGGATACTTGCCCTGAAGCGCTACATCGCGGAATGTCAGGTCTTTGGAACGCATCATAAAGCACTCTCTAACTGCGTTGATATACTCCATGAGTCTCATGCGGGCTGACCAACCAAACTCCGGCGAAAGAAAATCGCTGCATTCAGCTCGCAGCCGATAATCGCTCGCTCATGGCGGTGCCGGAAAGGACAGCGCAGATTGAAGAAGTTGTTCCGAGCTGTAATGTTGGAGCTTTTCTCCCAAGATCGTCAAAGGTACGGTCTGAAATGACCAAATCTCTGCTTCCATACAACGCCTGCTTCTCATCAAATGTCTGACTTGAAGTGCTCGTCACGGTTGTTCTCTCCTTTCTGTCTCGGTGTTTTACTTACATCTACAGTATATGGCACCGTCCAACATATTGCAAACAGCTATTAAGAATGATTAATCATAGTTTACAGGAATGGTTTTGTGCTATATAATAGAGACATCAAAGGGAGGAATTCAGGATATGATTGAAACAAGACTTCTGCAATATTTTTTGACAGTTGCACAGGAGCTGAATATTACAAAGGCGGCGGAAGCACTGTTTATCACCCAGCCGACGCTCTCCAAACAGATGATGGAATTGGAACAGCAGCTAGGGAAACAATTATTTATCCGTGGAAAACGAAAGCTGACGCTGACCGAAGAAGGAGAATATCTGCGTGACCGCGCGAGGGAGATTTTAGAACTGCTGGACAACACGGAGGCTGCGTTTCATACAGATGAGCAGAAACTTCGCGGGCACATTACCATCGGTTGCGGAGAAACTATAGCTATGGATAAGATAGCTAAAATCCTGGCTGAATTTCACAAACTCCATCCCGATGTGCAGTTCCATACCCATAGCGGCGATGCGGATATGATATTGGAACGTCTGGACAAAGGACTGGTGGATATGGGACTCCTTTTAGGACCGATACGCCAGGAAAAGTACGATTATATGAATATTCACACGAAAGACGTTTACGGACTTCTGATTCCTCTTGACTGCGATCTGGCTCGTCAGGAGGCGGTTAATATAGACCAGCTAAAATCCCTGCCCATGATTATCTCAGAGCAGACATTTTCCGGACATCAGGATTTGGAGTGGTTCGGCTCGGATCATTCCGTTCTCAACGTAGTGGCTACCTATAATCTGATTTACAATGCCACATTTCTTGTGGAACACGGTATTGGTTATGCCCTTTGTCTGGATCGGCTGGTAAACACACAAGGACGAAACTTAACTTTTCGTCCTATCACACCGGAGCTTTCGGTTGATTTATATATTGTTACAAAGAAATATCAAACATTTTCCCCGGCAGTAAAAGTGTTTTTAGAAGAACTAAAGCGATAATTTTAAATAAGGGGAACCTCCCCGTCATTCAACAGGTGAGCGAAATTGGAAAGCTGTTTTTGTATTAAAGTTTGTCCTTGACTTTTTCCACGGTTGTATGATCCCGCTCCGCTCTCTTGCAATGTAATTGCCTCCTGTCTGTATGAAGAGTATCTCCGAGTAAAGCCCTTGATATAAACTACTCTATGCCCCACTCGGGAAATATCATAGCCACCGATTGTGACTATTATAGCACTCATTTGGGTAGGTGATGGAATGAACGCACAGAAACGGATCAAGCAGCTCATGGAGGAGCGCGGCTGGACGGATTACAGGCTGGCAAAAGAGG
>CABRZL010000032.1 GCA_902475435.1 uncultured Eubacteriales bacterium
TATTGGCGATATTGTGGGTGTCAAAGGCACTGTCTTTCGCACCCAGCGGGGAGAAATCTCCGTTCGAGCCAGTAAGGTTACACTCTTGAGCAAATCATTGCTGCCGCTTCCAGAAAAGTTTCACGGACTTACCAACCAGGAGTTGCGGTATCGGCAGCGGTACGTGGATTTGATTATGAATCCCGAAGTTCGAAAGACGTTTGAACTCCGCTCTCGGTTTATCCAGTATCTTCGGAACTTCCTGGATCAACGCGGCTACATTGAGGTGGAAACGCCGGTGCTGAATACCATCTCCGGCGGAGCCAGCGCCAGGCCGTTTATCACGCACCATAATACGTTGAATATTGATATGTACCTTCGCATTGCAACGGAGTTGAACCTCAAACGATTGATTGTAGGCGGTATGGAGCGAGTCTATGAAGTGGGCCGTATTTTCCGAAATGAGGGAATGGATCCCAAGCATAATCCGGAGTTTACCACGGTAGAGCTTTATGAAGCGTACGCAGATTTCAACGACATGATGGATTTGTTTGAAGATCTTTTGTCCGGTGCGGCGCAGGATCTGCTGGGTACTACGGATGTGGTCTGGATGGGAGAGAATATCAGCCTGAAAAAGGGCTGGCCCCGCTTGACTATGGCTGAAGCTGTAAAGCAGTACTTGGGCGTGGACTTTTTGTCCATTGAAGGGGATGAGGCAGCGGTAGCTGCGGCACAGAGCATTGGTGTGGAAATTCCCGAAGGAAAAGAAAAAACATGGGGGAATGCATTGTACGAGTGCTTCGACCAGCGTGTGGAGGAGAAGCTGATTCAGCCGACCTTTATTACCATGCATCCAGTGGATGTATCGCCGCTGGCAAAGCGTAGTGCCAAGGATCCGCGGCTTACAGAGCGGTTTGAGCTGTTCATTTGCCACAGTGAAATGGGAAATGCCTTTTCTGAACTCAATGATCCAATAGATCAGGAAGAGCGCTTCCGGAAGCAGGTGGAGCTTCGGGAAGGCGGCGATGAAGAAGCCGGCATGATGGATGAGGATTTTATTACAGCGTTGTCCTATGGAATGCCGCCAACGGGCGGATTGGGCATTGGAATTGACCGGTGTGTTATGCTTTTGACTGGAAGTAATACCATCCGGGATGTCATTTTGTTCCCTACGATGAAACCTCTGGATTAAGGACTGTTTATGAGTAAAGGTAAACTTAGAAAAAACATTCAGGAAAATGGTGGTTTTCAGCATTGGTTTGTCAATGTGTTTTGGTACCATTACAAATGGCCATTGCTGGTTTCTGTTGTAATTGTCGGGATTATTGCGTTTATTACGATTGATTCCCTGCTTCAAACACGGTATGATACCACGGTGGTCATTGCTACGGATTATTATGTGGATGCAGAGGCCCTTTCTGCGCTGGATGACGTCCTGGAGCCGGTGGTTGAGGACGTGGACGGAAATGGCCAGGTGAATATCTATTATGCAATTTTATTTGTGGGAGATACTGAAGTTGGCCGACAGAATCAGGAACGCATGTATCTATATATGACTCAGGAGGATGTGGGACTATACCTCATGAGTGAAAATATTTCTGACGCCTATACAAATCCGCAATTGGAGTACTTTACCGATCCTGTGGAACAATACGGGCTAGAGCCAGATCCGGAAAATGAAGTTCGGACGAGCCTTGTGGGCAATCAAACATTGGCATCCTGTGGCCTTGAGAATATTTACCTGTCTATTATGGATTACACTACAGTCAGCGGGAGCTCTGATGCCAAGCGAAGCCGTGATATGGCAGTAGCGATGGCTCAAGCATTGGTAGATGCCGGATAAATTTAAATCCACCCGTGATGCGTTGGGTGCTGTGAATGAAGCCGGTTCGCAGCACCCTCTTTTATGTGCTGACCCGCCGCAAGAAAATGAAAAGGGATGCTGTGGGACCGTTTGTTTGATATATTTCATAGCGCCATATTTCCCGAAACGCTCAACAGAGAAAAGTTGAAGGGAAGACATTTGAAGAATAGATTGTATTGCTGTCAGTAAAATTTAGAGGATATAAAATGGAGTACATTACAAGCAGGCACAACCCGTTAATGGTCCAGATCGTGAAAATACTTTCTTCCAGAAAGCAGCGTAGGCTCCAGGGCATTTTTGCTGGAGAAGGGACCAAGCTTTTGGAAGAAGCGGTAAAATGGGCGCCAGACCAGTTGCAGACTGTCGTTGTGCGAGAGGGAACAGCTTGCCCCTTGCTGCCGGAGCATGTGCGGAAAGTTGTGATTCCGCCACAGCTTATGGAACAAATTTCGACCATGGAAACGCCGGAAGGGGTTATCTTCCTGATGAAGCTTCCGCCAGAGCACACGGGTGAGTTAGAACCGGGCGTATTGGTGTTAGATGGAATTCAGGACCCGGGCAATGTAGGGACAATCCTTCGTACGGCCGATGCAATGGATGTGAAGGTGTTTTTGTCGGATGGATGTGCAGATCCCTACAATCCAAAGACAGTTCGCGCTACAATGGGAGCGGTTTTTCGTACACCTCCGGAAAAGATGAGTCGGGAGATGCTGATTGACCAATGTCGGAAACATAAAATTCCACTGTTGGTTACTGCACTCTCTTCCAATGCGGAAAATCTTCGGCAAGCAGATTTAAAAAATAGCGCTGTTGTGATCGGAAGTGAGGGGAATGGCGTCAGTCCAATCCTTTTGAATGCTGCGGATAAACAGGTCATGATTCCGATGCATTCCAGATGCGAATCGCTGAATGCAGCAATTGCTGCAGCCATCGTTCTGTGGCAAATGACTGAATTATAATAGGAGGCGGCTAGAATGTCCCAACTTCAATATTGGATTTGGCTTACAACGATTCCAGGGCTGTCTTTACGAGCGCAACTTCAGGTTTTGGAACAATTTGAGTCGCCGGAGGCAGTATTCTTGGCGGATCAGGAAGCGATAAAGCAGGTGGAAGGGCTGACAGAACGGGATAGACATGCACTGGCCGCCCGAGATCTGAAAAGAGCAAACCAAGTGCTGGAGGACTGTAGGAGAGAAAAAATCAATATTATTACCATGCAGGATGCAGCGTATCCGTTGCGGTTGCGTGCAATTGAAATGCCTCCCTTGGTACTCTATTATAAAGGAGATCTTTTGCCTTTTGATGCGTTGCCCGTTATAGCGGTGGTAGGCTCCAGAAAGGCCAGCGGCTATGGTTTGGCTACGGCCAAACGGATGGGATACCAATTAGGCGCCTGCGGTGGAGTAGTAGTTTCCGGTGCAGCGCGTGGAATTGATTCTCTTGCGCTGGAAGGAGCGCTTAGCGCGGGGAACCCTGTGGCTGCGGTGCTTGGCAATGGCCTGGATATTGTATATCCAAGTGAAGCGAAGCGCCTTTATGAAGATATTGTGCGTAATGGCTGCCTGATCAGTGAGTATATTCCCGGAACACCTCCCTTGGGGGCGAACTTTCCCCGGCGGAACAGAATTATGAGCGGCCTGAGTGTGGGGGTTGTAGTGATCGAAGCGGCAAAGCACAGCGGAAGTTTAATTACGGCAGATTATGCATTGGAACAGGGTAGAGATGTGTTTGCGGTTCCAGGCAATGTGGGTCTGGACTGCTGTGCAGGAAGCAATGGCCTGATTCAGGAAGGCGCTGGACTTGTTACCTGTGGTTGGGATGTGCTACAGGGATATCAGGCGAGATTTCCGGATCAATTACACCGACGGGATGGCGGAGAGCAATTGACGCTTTCGCCACAGGATCATAAATATATGCAAGAGACGACTTTGCAAGGTGAACGACCCGACAATCATGGACAACATACGGTAAAATCCGTACCTAAAAATGAAACGGAACCGCCGAATTCTGAAAAAAGAATTGACAATGAACAAAAGAGGAATTATATTGACCTACAGCAGATCATGCCAAACCTTACCCAGGATGAGACCGATTTGGTAGAAATTCTCAGAAATGGACAGTTGCATGTGGATTATATTATTGAAATAAGCGGTATTCCACCGGCAAGAGTGCTCTCATCTTTGACACTGTTGGAAGTCAAGGGATATGTGACGCAGCAGCCGGGTAAGCGATTTGAATTAAATTTAAAGTAAACTTAGACATCGGAGGAGAATTGATGGCAAAAGCTACAAACCTCGTCATTGTTGAATCGCCGGCGAAGGCGAAAACGATTGGGAAATATTTGGGCTCAGATTATACGGTCAAGGCGTGTATGGGACATCTGCGGGATTTGCCTAAAAGTAAATTGGGCGTGGATATTGAGCATGATTTTGAGCCGCAGTATGTGCCCATGAAGGGAAAAGAGAATATTATTTCTGAACTGAAGAATGCGGCAAAGGACAGCCGTGAAGTATATCTGGCCACTGACCCGGATCGAGAGGGAGAGGCAATTTCATGGCACCTCAAATATCTTCTTGAGTTGCCTGATGAATCCACACATCGGGTGACCTTTAATGAGATCACAAAAAATGTAGTGAATAATAGTATTCGTATGCCCCGCGATATTGATATGGATTTGGTGGATGCGCAGCAGGCAAGACGGATTTTGGATCGAATTGTGGGATATCAGCTTTCGCCACTACTTTGGAAAAAAATTCGGCGGGGATTGTCGGCGGGAAGAGTCCAATCGGTTGCAACACGTATGGTGGTGGACCGGGAAGAAGAAATCCGTGCGTTCCAGCCTCAGGAATATTGGAGTATTGATGTCAATCTGCAACGTCTGACGGGACCAGGAAAGTTTACCGCTCATTATCATGGGGAAGGAAAAAAGCGTGAGCTTCACAACGAAGCAGAAGTGGACGAAATCCTGCGGGATATTGAACAGGCTCCATTTCAGGTTTCTGCAGTAAAGCGGTCGGAGAAGAAAAAGACGCCTGCACCGCCGTTTATTACGTCCACCCTTCAGCAAGAGGCCTCTCGAAAGCTTTCCATGACGCCGCGCCGTACTATGGCCATTGCACAGCAGTTGTATGAAGGCGTCGATGTGGCCGGAGAGGGCACCATCGGCTTGATTACCTATATGCGTACCGATTCCCTGCGGCTTTCAGAGGAAGCGTTGTCGGCGGCTGGCAGCTTTATCAAAAACCGCTATGGGATAGACTATTATAAGGAAGGGCCGCGACGCTATAAGACGAAGAATGCTGCGCAGGATGCGCATGAAGCGATCCGTCCCAGCAATGTGAATCTGGACCCGGAGTCTATTCGCAGCAGCTTGACGACGGAGCAGTATAAACTTTACCGCCTGATTTGGAGCCGCTTTGTGGCCTCACAGATGTCCAATGCACTTTATGATACGCTTTCAATTGATACGGTGTCGGCAGGGCATATTTTTCGCGCTAATCATCAGTCCCTTCGATTTCCCGGGTTCATTGCGGTTTATGAGGAAGGAAGGGACGATGAAGCCGAGGAGAAAGAAACGCCGCTTCCAGATCTTCGGGAAGGAGAAATTGTACAATATACCGGCCGTGAAAAAACGCAGCATTTTACACAGCCGCCGGCCCGCTTTACAGAGGCTACCCTGGTAAAGGCAATGGAAGAAAAAGGGGTAGGCCGTCCGAGTACCTATGCTACTACCATATCTACAATTTTGGATCGGGAATACGTCATTAAGCAGGATAAACGGTTGAGTCCCACGCCGCTTGGCGAAGTAGTGACAAGCCTTATGAAGGATCGGTTTACGGATGTCATTGACGTACAGTTTACAGCCCACATGGAGGAACAACTGGATCAGGTGGAAGAAGGGAAAATTTATTGGAAGCAAGTGCTTCGCGATTTTTACCAGGACTTCCATCATGAAATGGAGGAAGCGGAAACTGCGCTGGAAGGCGTACGGCTAAAGGTACCCGATGAGGTGACAGATGAAGTCTGTGAGCTGTGCGGTCGAAATATGGTAATAAAAAGCGGACGGTTTGGCCGGTTCTTAGCCTGTCCTGGATTTCCCGATTGCAAAAATACAAAGCCGCTGGCAGAGAGAATGCCAGGGCGCTGCCCGAAATGCGGAAGTGGCATGCTAAAACGGAAAAGCCAACGGGGGTATGCCTATTATGCCTGCGAAAAGGGGAAAGAATGTGGCTTCATGACGTGGGATGTGCCAACGGCAGAAGATTGTCCCTATTGTGGTCAGACCATGTTTAAAAAGTCAGGTAAAGGGCAAAAGAAAATGTTCTGTATCAATGAGCAATGTGAAAACTTTACTCCGGAAGAACTGCGTGGCGGATATCGAAAGAAAAAAACAGAAGAATCAAAATCTGATGAAGTCGAAACGAAGCCGACGGCACAGGAGGCAGTGTTAGAAGATTCCGTCGCAACAACGAAAACGACAAAAATAAAAAAGCCGGCAAAATCTTCAACTGAATCAAAGGCGAAGCAGTCTGCAAAGACAGATAGCAAAGCCACAAAAACGAAACGTTCTATAGGGAAGAAGACGAAAAAGACGGCGGAGGCAGCAAAAACATGAGCTTTGATGTAACAGTGGTTGGTGCAGGACTTGCAGGCAGTGAAGCGGCCTGGCAGTTGGCCAATATGGATTTTCAGGTGCGTCTGGTGGAGATGAAACCACAGAAGAAGACCCCTGCCCATGTATCGGATTTATTTGGCGAACTGGTCTGTTCCAATTCTCTGCGTGGAGATGCGCTATCTAATGCGGTAGGCCTGCTGAAGGAGGAACTGAGACGACTTGGCAGCCTGATTATGAAAAGCGCGGAAGAAAACCGTGTGGAAGCTGGCGGCGCGCTGGCAGTGGATCGAATTGCGTTTGCACGGACGATTACATCGGCATTGGAACAGCATGAGAATATTACGATCGTCCATGAAGAATGTAAGGCAGTCCCGCCAGGACCGGCTGTTATTGCGACAGGGCCTCTGACTTCTGATGCGATGGCGGAGGCAATCGTGACATATTTTGGTGGGGCGAAAGGGTTAAATTTTTATGATGCAGCGGCGCCATTGGTGAGTTTTGACTCGTTGGATATGGATCACTGCTGGTATGCATCCCGATATGACAAGGGGACCGCAGATTATATCAATTGTCCCATGAACGAGCAGGAGTATCTCCGATTTGTGGAGGCATTGGCCAACGCACAGGAAGCGGAGGTCCATGGATTTGAGGATAAGAAGGTTTTCGAGGGCTGTATGCCCGTGGAGGTTATGGCGCGAAGAGGTGTTGATACGCTCCGGTTTGGGCCTCTGAAGCCCGTCGGTCTTAAAGACCCAAAAACGGGGAAAGAACCGTATGCGGTGGTACAACTCAGAAAAGACAATGTTCAGGGAAGCATTTATAACATTGTGGGCTTTCAGACGCATCTCAAGTGGCCGGAACAAAGGCGGGTGTTTTCTATGATCCCGGCATTGAACCATGCGGAGTATCTCCGTTATGGCGTTATGCACCGAAATACCTATCTTGACTCGCCAAGGCTGCTGGATCGCACCTATGCGGCTAGAAAAGATTCGATGATTTCATTTGCAGGACAGATGACCGGAGTGGAAGGATACGTGGAGTCGGCTGCGTCGGGACTTTTGGCTGCGTTGGAGTTGGGCCGGCGGATCAGGCATTTGCCGCCTGTGAATTTTCCGACCAGTACGGCAATTGGGGCCTTGGCGGCTTATATTTCGGATCCTTCTGTGGTAAAATTCCAGCCTATGAATGTAAATTTTGGAATTATCGATCCTTTGGATTATAAATTCAAGGGAAAGAAACACGACCGTTACTTAGAAGTTTCACGGAGGTCTCTTGAGACCATTGATCAAATTGCGGCCCAATTATAACGGCCGTGAAAGGAGAGCAGCATATGAAAATCATTGTAGACGCTATGGGCGGGGATAATGCCCCCAAAGCTCCTGTGTTGGGAGCAATTCAGGCGGCCAAGGCTTACGGGGTGGAAATCGTTCTGGTGGGCCAGAGCGATAGAATTCTAGAATGCTTGAAACAGGAAGGAATTGATACGTTGCCGGCCGGTGTTGAGATTGCCTTTGCGTCTCAGGTGGTCACCATGTGCGACAATCCTACCACGGTACTCCATGCATTTAAGGATTCTTCCATGGTGGTAGGTGCTAAATTATTGGGAAGCGGCGGAGACGCTTTCGTGTCGGCCGGAAATACAGGTGCATTGCTTACTGTGGCAACATTGGTTACAAAGCGTATCAAGGGAATCAAACGGGCGGCTGTCTCGCCGGTGTGCCCGACGGAGCAGGGATCATGTGTAATTTTGGATGCGGGGGCCAATAACGAGTGTTCCCCGGAATATTTGCTGCAATTTGCATATATGGGTGCGTTCTATGCAGAGAAATATCTTGGAAAAAGCAAACCGAGAGTGGGGCTTTTAAACAATGGTTTGGAGGAAACCAAAGGGCGGGAACTTCAACGGGATGCTTTTGTATTGCTTAAAGCGGCCGGTAATGCTGGACATCTGAATTTTATCGGAAATATAGAGGCGCGCCAGGTTCCCCTGGGCGATGCGGACGTTGTGGTCTGTGATGGCTTTTCCGGAAATATTCTTCTTAAAAGTATAGAAGGAACGGCAATTTTTATGGCGCATCAGCTCAAAGAGATGTTTCAAAAGAATGCTGCCAGCAAATTGGGGTATCTTTTATGCAAAAGTGGTGTGAACGATTTTAAGAAACTACTGGACTCTCGAGAAGTAGGCGGTTCTATGTTTTTGGGAATTCAAAAGCCTGTGGTGAAAGCACATGGATCATCAGATGCTTATGCCATGCAGAATGCAATTCGGCAAGCCAAGATTTGTGTGGAAACTGGTGTGTGCCAAGCTATTGCAGAGAATATGGATAAGATGCTCCTATCGAAGGCATCGCCAAAAACAGAGGTATGAGAGGGAGAGAGACGTGTTGCTTTCTGAATTTGAGCAGAGACTGGGATATAGCTTTCAAAATAAGGGACTCCTAGAAAACGCATTGACCCATAGCTCTTATGCAAATGAACATCGTAGAGAAGGTATCTCCAGCAACGAAAGGTTGGAATTTTTAGGAGATGCCATTTTGGGGCTGGTGGTAGCAGAACATCTTTATCGTACGCACCCGGATAAGCCGGAGGGAGAGCTCACCAAACTCCGGGCGGAACTGGTTTGTGAAAAATCTCTGGCAGAAGTGGCTTCTCGTTTGGAATTGGGTAAAATATTGAGGCTGGGACATGGAGAAAGCCACGGAGGAGGAAGTCATCGTCCATCTATGCTGGCCGATGCAGTGGAAGCTGTACTGGCAGCTTCGTATCTGGACGGTGGAATGGAGATTCCCAAGGGGATTATTTCTCGCTTTATTTTGCAAAGGGAGCCGGCAATCTCGGGGAATCAGGATTATAAGACCCGTTTTCAAGAACTGGTACAGCGGAACCGGGATCAGGTTATCCACTATACCCTTCTCAAGGAATCTGGGCCGGACCATCACAAGATGTTTACCGTTGAGGTGAGCCTTAATGGAGAGCCAGTAGGGACTGGCAGTGGGAGCAGTAAAAAGCGTGCTGAGCAGGATGCGGCCAGGGAGGCCATTGCACGGCTTTTTCCAGGACAATAAAGTGGGCAGGCGGCCTAATGCCGCCTGCTTGCGCTGCTTTTAGGAGGTATCATGGCGAAGCGACGTATTATTCCCCTGTTCATTCCACATGTGGGATGTCCCAATGTATGTGTATTTTGCGATCAAGTAAAGATCTCCGGAGCGGATACCCCTGTAACATCAGAAATGGTGGATCAACTGATCGAAAAAAATCTTCCCGCTGCGGGCCAGGGGTGTGAGGTGGCCTTTTATGGGGGAAGCTTTACAGCGATGCGTCAGGAAGTGCAACGGGAATTGCTAGCGGCGGTGCAACCGTATCTAAAAAGCGGAGCTGTGGATTCGATTCGACTGTCCACCCGTCCGGATGCGGTGAATGACGGGATATGTCGGATGTTAAAGGAGTTCGGGGTTATCACGGTAGAATTGGGTTGCCAGTCCATGGATGATCGAGTTTTGCAGCTATCCCGCCGCGGGCATAAAGCGCAGGATACGATCCGTGCGGTAGCATGTTTAAAACGATATGGCTTTTCTGTGATTCTCCAGATGATGACAGGGTTGCCGGGAGATACTGGGAGACAATCGCTGGAGACCGCTGAGCAGATCATTTCCCTTCAACCGGACGGAGTTCGGATTTACCCTACCGTGGTACTGCGGGGAACTGCTTTGGAAGAAATGATGCGGGGGGGACGTTATCGTCCGCAAACAGTGGAAGAAGCAGTGGGGCTGTGTGCTGCTTTGTACGAGCGTTTTTTGGCCGAAAATATTCCGGTGATTCGTGTGGGGTTAAATCCAACGGAAGAATTGTCCCAGGGGGAAGCGGTAGCTGGGGCCTATCACCCGGCGCTGGGCGAATTGGTTTTATCGGAACTGTATCTTCAGCGGGCCAGGACGCTTCTGCAAAAGGAACCGTTGGAGCGAGAGGCTGTTTTTGTGGTTCATCCCAAACGTGTTTCCATAATGGTGGGGCAAAAGCGGAGAAACATAGGAACCCTGCGAAAAGAATTTGGCCTGAAAAGCATCAAAGTTCGGCCGGAGGCACAGGAACTGTGGGGAATTTTCTTGAAAAAAACTTGAATTTTTGATATTATAATTAAATTAGACAAGTTTATGAGGTGAAGCTGTGTATTTAAAGGCAATTGAGATTCAAGGCTTCAAATCCTTTCCGGATAAAACCGTGTTGACGTTTGGCAGCGATATTACTGCGATTGTAGGTCCCAATGGAAGCGGAAAGTCGAATATTTCCGATGCCATTCGTTGGGTTATGGGAGAGATGAGCTCCAAGGCGCTGCGCGGCAATAAAATGGAAGATGTTATTTTTGGTGGTACGCTCAAGCGGCCCCAGGTGGGATTTGCGGAGGTGTCCCTGGTACTGGATAATTCCGAGCATATTTTTGATTTTGAGGGAGCCGAAATCATGGTGACCCGTCGGTATTACCGTTCTGGGGAAAGTGAGTATTATATCAATCGCCAGTCCGCAAGGCTGAAGGATATCAACGAATTGTTTATGGATACAGGTCTGGGGAAAGAGGGATACAGCAATATTGGGCAGGGACGGATTGATGAGATCCTATCGGCTAAATCCACAGACCGCCGGGAGATTTTTGAAGAAGCTGCGGGAATTTCTAAATATCGACATCGAAAAGAAGATACGGAACGCAAGTTGCAGCAGACCCAGGATAATCTTCTGCGTATTAACGATAAAATTTCCGAATTGGAGCTTCAGGTGAATCCTTTGCGGGAACAAGCTGAGAAGGCGAAAAAGTATTTGGTGTTTCGAGATGAGCTGCGTGGTTTGGAGGTCACTGTATGGCTTTCCCAGTTGGAAAAGCTCTCGGAGACGGCAAAGAAAGCCGAAGCCGATTATGCATCTGCAAAGTTCCTTTTGGAACAGGGGAAGGGGGATTTGGAGACCCTTTACCAGAAAGCTGAGGCGCTTTCGGCAACGCTTCGGAATATGGACGTAGAGGCGGAACGTTTTCGGCAAAAGATTTCTGAAATTGAGGGAGCAACAGCGGAAAAAAACAGTCAATGCGCGGTGTTAGACGCACGTCGTCAGGGCAATGAGGGCAACATCCGCAGACTTCGGCAGGAGTTGGATGCACAGGAGGGACGCAGCGGGGATCTCCAGGAACAAATCGCAGCCAGGCAGCGGCGGCTGCGTGAGATTGAACAGGAAATCAAAACGCAAGATGCGATTTGGCAAGAAAAACAGCGAAATATGGATATCCTCCGGTTGGACCAGAGCAAACAAAGCGATGCTGTTACATTGCTCCGGCAGCGTCAGTTGGTATTGCAGCAGCAGGGGGTGGAGCTTCGCTCTGGCCTTACAGCCAACGATTCCGATGCACAGAAGCTGTCCGACCGGCGGAATGAGGTGGAAAAGAATCGGACGGAAGCAGAGGAAAAACTGAGGCGCACACAGGCAGAGCAGCAAAGCTGTGAAGAATCGCTGGTCCGGTGGAGGGAAAAAACGCAAGCGCTAAAAAATGCCATTAGTGGCTATGAGCTTCGCGCGCAGGGACGCATAAGAAAGCGTAAAGCTTTGGAGGAGAACGTATCTGCGTTAAAAATTCAACGGGACACCCTAACTTCACGTATTCGAATGTATCAGGAGATGGAGCAGGGATATGAGGGATATTCCAAAGCCACCCGTATTGTAATGCAGGAGGCCAACAAAGGGAATCTTCGACATGTTCATGGACCTGTGTCTAAGCTGATTCAGACCGAAGATGCCTATACGGTGGCCATTGAAACGGCATTGGGATCCTCCATGCAGTCGATCGTAGTGGATACGGAGCAGGACGGCAAGGCGGCAATCACGCTCCTGCGGCGTCGTGAGGGAGGACGAGCGACTTTTTTGCCCATCTCTGTGATTCGTGGACGCCGACTGTCGGAAAACGGATTTGAACAGGAAGATGGCTTTGTAGGGATAGCTTCGGATTTGATTTCCTATGATAAACGCTATCGGGAGATCATGGAAAGTCTTCTAGGGCGAACCGTCGTGGCCGAGGATATGGATGCGGCAATTGCCATTGCCGGTCATCATGGACATCGGTTCCGTATTGTGACATTGGATGGCCAGGTGCTCAATGCAGGTGGATCTATGACGGGCGGATCGACGGCTAAGAGTTCAGGTGTGCTGACTAGAGCCAATGAGCTCCAGAGAATGATAAAGCAGTCCACAGAATTGGAGCAGCAGCTAAAGGAAACCAGCAGCCAGCTTCAAGAGGCTGCCCGCGCTGCAGCTCAGGCGGAAGCAGAAATTGCGGAGAGTCAGAATCAACTGCGGCATGCAGAGGATGAGGCATTGCGTCTTTCTCAGCAACAGGAACATTTTGCGATATTACTTGGGACGCTGCGGGAAACAATCGACGCGGCCCAGCGGGAGTATGATACAGTGACGAAGTTGCTCTCCGGTGGGGAAGAGCAGAAAAGACATTTGCTGGAGAAGTCGCAGAATTGTGATCGACAGGCAGAGCAAATGGAGAAAGAAATTTTGGCTGCTCAATCGCGCCTTGATCAACTGAGTGCAGAAATTACAGATGTTGAGCAGGAGATGCATCAGATAGAAATGAAAAAATCTGCATTATCTGCGGAGAATGCCACAGCGGTCAGCAGCCGGGAGCAGCTTCAGCAGCTGGCAGAGGCTCTCAGTGGAGATAGGGAGCAGCGATTGAATCTGATTTCGGAGCATGAGGCGGAAAATCAGCAGTTAGCCGAAGAGATCACCGCGTGTAAACAAGCGGCTGAGGAACTTGAGAAACAAGTAGCAATACAGCGGCAGCAGCTTCAGGAGACGTCGTCTAGGCGTATGGCGGTGGAAGCGCAGAAAACTGCCACCGAGAAAGATGTGCAGCAAAAGAACCGGGAGCTTATGGATATGGAGCGAGAGTGCGCTCGTCTGGAGCAGAAAAAGGCAACAACGCAGATGGAGGAAAAACAAATTCTTGATAAGCTCTGGGACAACTATGAACTCACCAATTCCACGGCTCAGCTGGCAAAGGTGGAGATTGAAAGCGTTTCGTCAGCACAGAAACGGATTGGAGAGCTCAGACGGAAGATGAATGCACTGGGACATCCCAACTTAGGCGCAATTGAAGAATTTCAGCGGGTTAACGAACGCTATGAATATCTTACTGATCAGCGGGACGATGTGGAAACCAGTCAGAAAGAACTTCAAAAGATTGTAAATGATATTACTGGGGAAATGACGGAAATATTTAAGTCTGAATTTCAGAAAATCAATGAGTATTTTGGCCAGACTTTCACGGAAATGTTTGGCGGAGGAAAAGCGAGTCTCCAATTGGAAGATGAAGAAGACGTGCTGTCTTGTGGGATTGAAATTAAGGTTCAGCCTCCTGGTAAGCAGGTAAAAACGATTATGCTGCTTTCAGGTGGAGAAAAAGCGTTTGTGGCGATTGCGCTCTATTTTGCCATTATGAAAGTACGGCCGACGCCATTTTGCATGCTTGACGAAATTGATGCGGCGCTGGATGATCGAAATGTGGCAAGATTTGCGGCATATCTCAGGAACCTCAGCG
The DNA here is from genome assembly GCA_902475435.1 of uncultured Eubacteriales bacterium. Lineage (GTDB taxonomy): Bacteria > Bacillota > Clostridia > Oscillospirales > Oscillospiraceae > HGM13006. The sequence continues at coordinate 14,044 of CABRZL010000032.1, forward strand.
GTCGAACCCAATTTATTGTCATTACCCACCGTCGCGGTACGATGGAAGCGGCCGACGTGCTCTATGGTGTCACGATGCAGGAGCAGGGAGTGTCCAAAATTTTGTCTGTGGATATCAACCAGGTGGCAAAGGAGCTTAATATCACATAATTACCCCGGCATCTCCGGGCGAATAGTGGAGGAATCAACATGGGATTCTTTGATAAGATTAAGGCGGGGCTTACCAAGACCCGCCAGGCTATGCAGAGCACCATAGGTGGAATTTTTGCAGGATTCCACGGTATCGATGATGATTTTTACGATGAACTGGAAGAAAGTCTGATTCTGGCCGATCTGGGAGTCGATACGGCTGTTGGAGCTGTGGAACAGCTCCGGAATAAAGTCAATATGGAACATCTGAAGAGCGCGGAAGAGGTGCGGGAAGCGCTGAAAGAAATTTTGGTGGAGATGCTCAACGTAGGAGACTCCACTCTGCAAATAGGGACACAGCCATCCGTTATCCTGGTCATTGGTGTAAATGGCGTCGGGAAAACCACAACCATTGGGAAACTATCTCATCAGTTGAAACAGGGAGGGAAGAAAGTTCTGCTTTGCGCTGCGGATACGTTCCGGGCGGCGGCAGCCGATCAGCTGGAGATTTGGTCAGAACGTGCCGGTGTAGATATTATCCGTCAGCATGAAGGGGCAGACCCTGCATCAGTGGTGTTTGATGCGATTTCTGCGGCCAAAGCCCGGCATTCTGATGTGATTTTGTGCGATACGGCGGGAAGACTGCACAATAAACAGAACCTTATGAATGAACTGGGGAAGATCTCCAGAATCATTGACCGGGAATTGCCGGATGCCGATAAAGAGGTGCTGTTGGTGTTGGATGGTACGACCGGACAGAACGGTCTGATGCAGGCAAAACAATTTTCAGAAATAGCAGGTGTTACCGGTATGGTGCTAACAAAACTGGATGGTACCGCAAAAGGCGGTATTGTGATCGCTGTAGCGGATTCTCTGAAAATACCTGTAAAATATATTGGAGTAGGAGAGGGAATTGACGATTTGATGCCCTTTGATGCCAGAAGCTTTGTGGATGCGTTAATTTAAGGAGTGGAAAATATGGAAAGAATAGATGGAAGATCGTTGGATGAACTCCGTTCGGTGGAGATGCTTCCGGGATTTACGAAATTTGCGGAGGGAAGCTGTCTGATTTCCTGCGGAGATACGATGGTGCTATGCAATGCGTCTGTAGAGGATAAGGTACCACCGCATGTTTCTTCCGGAGGATGGATTACAGCTGAATATTCCATGCTTCCACGTGCGAATCGGGAGAGAAGCCGTCGAGATATCAGTAAATTGAAACTCAGTTCCAGAAGCGCGGAAATCCAACGGCTGATTGGGAGAAGCCTCCGAAGTGCCGTGGATTTAGAGAAACTGGGACCCATCAGCATCACACTGGATTGTGATGTGCTGCAAGGGGACGGCGGCACTCGAACAGCCTCTGTTACTGGAGGATTTGTGGCGTTGGTGCTGTGCTTCCGAAGATTGATTAAGCAGGGGAAGCTTCAGGAAATGCCTGTTCGAACCTTTGTTTCCGGCGTCTCCGCTGGAATTGTAGATGGTACACCGATGTTGGATCTTCAGTATTCGGAGGATTCCAAGGCGGATGTGGATTTAAACTGTATCATGGATGGAAACGGCGATATCATTGAACTCCAAGCGACTGGAGAAGGGCGGCCCTTTACGATAGATGAACAACAGAAGTTGATCACATTGTGCAAGAGAGGAAATGAGCTGTTGCAGCAGAAGCAAAAAGAGATCTTGGGGGAACTTTTATGAAAGTGGTGCTGGCCAGCAACAATCAAAACAAAATTCGAGAAATGAAAGCCATTTTGTCACCGCTGGGGTGGGAGATCCTGAGCCAAAAGGAAGCGGGCGTTCATGTGGAACCAGAGGAAAATGGATCAACCTTCGAAGAAAATTCCAAAATTAAAGCGACCGCGGTTATGGAAGCCGCGAAACTTCCCGCCATTGCAGATGATTCCGGTGTGGAGGTAGACGCGCTGGATGGCGCGCCGGGAGTGTATTCGGCTCGGTATGGCGGAGATGCTTGCGCCGACGACAAAGCAAGGAACCAGTTGCTGATTCATAATATGGAAGAAATACCTGATGGCCAGCGCACCGGACGATTTGTTTCTGTGATTACCATGGTTTGGCCAAATGGCAGAGTGATTTCTGCCCGGGGAGAGCTGGAAGGAGAAATTCTCCGTCAGGAGATCGGTCAAGGCGGCTTTGGCTATGATCCGCTGTTTTATATTCCATCGGAAGGCTGTACGATGGCGGAATTGTCTGAAGAACGTAAAAATAAGATTTCACATCGGGCCATAGCGCTTCAGAAGTTTGTACAAAAATTAAATGAGGAGAAATGATATGTTGACAAGCAAACAGCGAGCGGAGCTGCGTGCGCAGGCTAATGGCCTGGAAGTGACGCTGATGATAGGGAAAGAGGGCGTTACAGACAATGTCGCAAAGACCGCCGTAGAGCAGATGGAGAATCGAGAACTCGTCAAAGGTCGGGTTCTCGAAACGGCGGGCATCACAGCTCGGGAAGCCAGCAATGCCATCTGCGAGATAACTGAGGCGGAGGGAGTTTCCTGTGTAGGTTCTACTTTTGTGATTTATCGGAAAAGTAAAAAGCTGGAGGCGCAACGGGCGCGTCTGAAAGCGAAGGAGCGAGCCGAAAAGAAGGTTAATCCGGTTCGCGCTGGCATTCAGCGCAGGAAAGCAGCTGCAAAACGGGAACGGGAGCGCAAAAACGAGTATTTTCGGCAGCAAAGGGAAAAGGAGCGTAGAAATAATACCTGAAGAAATTATGTAAATCATGACCATCAGGAAAGGGGAAGCTTTTATGGAAAAGATTGGCGTGTTTGGCGGAACATTTAACCCACCTCACCGGGGACATCTGTTGGCGGCAAAAGAAGTGAGAGAAGCGCTGAATCTGGAGCGCATATTGTTTATTCCGGATGCACAGCCGCCGCATAAAGCATTGCCGGAGGGCTCCCCGGATGGTGCATCTCGGCTGGAGCTTGTCCGGGCAGCAACGAAGGATTTGTCGTTTGCCGAGGTTTCTGATATGGAATTGGGAAGAACAGGGAAAAGCTATACTTCTGATACATTGAAAATACTCAAGGCAAAATATCCACAAGACACGCTTTATCTGATTACTGGTACGGATATGTTTTTGACACTTCACAATTGGCATGAACCGGAGGAAATTTGTAAAAATGCGGTGATTGTTGGGATGCGCCGGGCTGAAGACGACCGGCAGGATGAATTCTTAATTCAGAAAGAAAACCTGCAAAAACGATTTCATGCCCGCGTGGAAATTGTTGATAATCATTTTGTGGAGATTTCCTCTACCAAAGTACGCCGCCTTTTCATTTTAGGTGGTGCAGAAAAATATGTGCCGGAAGAAGAACTGGAACTTATTCGAACCAGGGGCTACTATGGAACGGGACAGGACTATCGAAATCTATCGGATGAGGAACTGCGCAAGGTGGCAATTAGTCTGCTAAAGCCCCAGCGGGTCAAGCATGTGCTGGGATGCGCGGAAACGGCGGTAAAACTGGCTCAGCGTTATGGGGCGGATGAAACCGTTGCTCTCCGGGCGGGATTGCTTCATGATGTAACCAAAGCAATTGACGGAGAAGACCAGTTGCTATTGGTAGACAAATATGGTATACTAATCAGCGATTTTGAACGGAAAAATCCCAAATTGCTCCATGCAAAAACAGGCGCTGCCGTAGCAAAATACGTATTTGGAGAACGGGAAGAGGTGGTACATGCGATCTATTGGCATACCACAGGGAAACCAAATATGAGTTTGATGGAGAAGATCATTTATTTAGCGGATTATATAGAACCGACTCGAAATTTTCCCGGTGTAGAGGATCTAAGGACGCTAGCGTTTCAGGATCTGGATCGCGGCCTGTTATTGGGTTTTGATTTATGTATTGATGAGCTTGTTCGGGAAAAAAAGAGCCTGTGCAGCGATTCGTTGGATGCTCGGGATTATCTCCGCTGTCAGTTGACGGCAAAGACATAAATGATTTTATTACGGAAGGATGAAACAGTTGTTATCTGCAAAAGAGGCCGCTGTTATCGCGGCTAAAGCGCTTGACAGTAAAAAGGCACAGAATCTTATGATGCTGGATGTCAAAGCAGTGACCACACTGACGGAATATATGCTCATTGCAACGGGAACCTCGGATACCCATCTTCGGGCCCTCTGTGATGAAGTGGAGAAGAAAATGGAAGAAGCCGGTGAAAGGGTCTGGCATCGGGAAGGCTACCGTGGAGATACATGGATTGTGATGGATTTTT
>CABRZL010000033.1 GCA_902475435.1 uncultured Eubacteriales bacterium
AATCCCCAGAATCAGATTGTTTTATGGGCCAGTCAATTTGATTGCTTGAATGATACATCAGAAGGCACTTTAGTTGAAAAATGCTATTACAAAGTGTGTAAAGATTTGAAATCTGATGGACAAATTTCTGAGAAACTCTACAATCTATTGTCAAAAATAATACCATCTCGAAATGAAACTTTTCACATCGTGAAGAACGGAAAAATTAGAGCGCATCGTGGTGAATACACAACATATATTACATCTTTTTCCAAGAACAACGACATTCTCCCTATGTGGAATTATTATTCTAAGGGAGATATGTTTGAGGGAGTCAATTTAGGAATAGATGCTGAGAGACTGGTGTCCCAAATCCCTCAAAATTTCCATAATGGAAAAATTACTGTATCTGTAAACTCTGTTATATATACCCCAAAAGAGCAAGAGCAAATAATCAAAAATTTTTTATTAGAAATAATTGAAAACTACGAGGAAAAATTTGATTCATCTGTAAGCGCTGTTGTCTCCATGAAATTAACATCATGGAAAATGCTTTTTAAGCAAGAATGTTTTAGCCATGAACAAGAAGTTCGGATGATAGTGAATGTAGCTAACAAATATAAAGATGCTATACCTGTTCGGTATCGAACAAATGCAGGATATATTATCCCATATATTGAACTTACAATAGATAAAAAAGCATTAAAATCAGTTACATTAGGACCTTTTCGTGGAACTGAATCTCAGCTGAATTTACAGAAGAAAACATTACTACAAATGCTTGTATCCAACCAGTATGTTGCGGATATAAATACGTCTAATGTACCTGTAAGATATTAGGAGGTGCAGATATGCCCAACTTCTCCTTCCTCGCAACCCAACCCGAATATGCCCTCTTTGCCCCGGCCTGCATAGAGGCCGAGAAAATCTATGCCTCTGCCCCGGCCATGTGCGCGGTGGGCTGCCGCAAGGCCCTGGAACTGGCGGTGAAGTGGGTCTATGCGGCGGACGAGACCATGCAGATGCCCTACAAGGACAATCTGCAATCTCTGGTCCACGAGCCCTCCTTCCGCTTTGCCGTGGACTACAACACCTGGGGCAAGTTCCAGTTTATCATCAAGCTGGGCAATCTGGCGGTACATACGGAGCGCAGCGTGCAGCCAAGTGACGCTCTGGCCGCGCTGCGGGCGCTGTTTGAGTTCGTGGAATGGATCGACTATTGCTATGGCACGGACTATGTGGAGCGCACCTTTGACGAGGGCCTGATCCCCACCGAGCCGGTGGCGGTGGACACCCGGAAGATCAAGGAGCAAGAAAGCCTGCTGGAGGAAAAAGAAGCCCAGATCGAGGCCCTGCGGCAGCAGATCCAGCAGATGGCCGCCCAGTACACCGCCGAAAAGGACAAGCACCAGCAGGAGCGCACCTTCCAGCCGGAGGACCTTTCGGAGTTTGGGACCCGCAAGCGGTTTATTGACGTAGACATGAAGCAGATGGGCTGGAAGTTTACCGGCCCGGATGCTGATGTGCAGGAGGAATATCCCGTGGCTGGTATGGCCGGTATAACTGGTCAGCAAGGCTTCTGCGACTATGTGCTGTTTGGAAAAGACGGCCTGCCTTTAGCAGCAGTAGAAGCCAAACGCACCAGCCGCGACCCCAACATCGGGTGGAAACAGGCGGATTTGTACGCGGACTGTCTGGAACGGAAGTTCGGCCGCCGCCCTATGATGTTCACCACCAATGGCTTTGAAACCTATTTCTGGGATGACCAGACCGCCCCACAGCGGAAAGTCAGCGGCATTTTCAGCAAAGACGACCTGCAAAAGCTGATGAACCGCCGCACCGAACGGCTGAACTTGATGGACGTTCCTATTGATGACAAAATCACCGACCGCTATTACCAGAAAGAAGCCATCCGGGCGGTGTGCGGGCAAATAGAGCAGGGGTTCCGCAAGCACCTGCTGGTGATGGCCACCGGTACCGGTAAGACCAGAACCGCCTCCAGCCTGACGGATGTGCTCAGCCGTGGCAAATGGGTGACAAACATTCTGTTTCTGGCCGACCGCACCGCACTGGTGAAACAGGCAAAGGACGATTTCAAAAACTATCTGCCTCAAATGTCTCTGTGTAATCTCTGCTCCAATAAAGACGACCGAAATGCCCGGATTGTGTTCTCTACATACCCCACCATCCTCAACGCCATTGATGACACCAAGTCCAAGGACGGGCGTCAGCTGTTTACTCCGGCGCATTTTGACCTGATTATTATTGACGAAAGCCACCGGAGCATTTTCAAAAAGTATCGGGCCATCTTTGAATATTTTGATGCCTTCATGGTGGGCCTAACCGCTACGCCGAAAACGGATGTGGACCGGAACACCTACGACTTCTTCGAGATGGAACACGGTGTTCCCACCTATGCCTATGATTATGAAACAGCGGTGGATCAGGACCATGTGCTGGTGCCGTATTATAACTACGAGGTCAAGACCAGGTTCCTGGAGGAAGGCATCACCTACGATGACTTGTCCGACAAGGACAAGGAACGGTATGAGGACGATTTCATCGAGGATGGTCAACTGCCGGACGTTATTCCCTCCGCCGCCCTCAACAAATTCGTGTTCAACGAGACGACCGTTGACATCGTGTTGCAGGACTTGATGGAGCGGGGAATCAAAGTGGCGGGGGGCGACCGCCTGGGGAAAACCATTATTTTTGCCCAGAACAAGCGCCATGCGGAGTTTATTCTGAAACGATTCAACAAGCTGTACCCGCAATATCACGGTACATTCGCCCATCGGGTTATCTGCGACGATGCCTATGCCCAGACGGTGATCGACGATTTTAAGCAGCCGGAAAAAGAACCGCACATTGCGGTATCGGTGGACATGATGGACACCGGCATCGACGTGCCGGAGTGTGTCAATCTGGTGTTCTTCAAAAAAGTTTGGTCAAAGGCGAAATTCTGGCAGATGATTGGACGAGGCACTCGGCTTTGCAAAGGACTGGCCTGTTTGGATCAGATTGACGGAACATACACCGACAAGCGGCGGTTCCTGATTTTTGACTACTGCGGCAACTTTGAGTACTTCCGGGAACATAAAGAAGGCTACGAAATCAGAGAAACCAAAACACTGTCGGAAAACATCTTCGGCAAACAGATTAAAATTGCAATGGCTTTGCAGGAAAGTGCCTTTGCCGGTGAGGACTATCAGATGTGGCGCAGCGAGATCGTCAATACCTGCTACAAGCAGGTGATGGTGCTCAACTCAGACCTGATTGCCGTAAAATTGCGGATGCAGTATGTGGAGAAATATAAAAAGCCGGAAGCCCTCGTGTCCATAAGCGAAGGTGACAAGGGCGAGTTGCTCACACAGATTGCACCTCTGGTACGCTCAGACGAGGCCGACGAGTTTGCAAAGCGGTTTGATAATTTCATGTATGGCCTAATCCTGGCACACATCGAGCAGATGCCCGCATTTCAGTATGCCAAAAAGCAACTGTGCGACACAGCTTCCCTGCTGGAGCGTAAGGCCAGCATTCCGCAGATCAAGGCAAAGTTGCCCATGCTTCAGGAGATTCACACCGATGCATTTTGGGACGCGAATGATATTTTGCTGTTTGAGCAGGTTCGGAAGGAGCTGCGGGACTTGATTCAATTTTTGGATGACAGCAGTGGAGCGCAGAGGCAGATTGTTACCAGGCTGACTGACCCGATTATTGACAGTCAGGAGGGGGTTCAACTGGAGACTGCCTATGATTTTGAGAATTACCGTGCCAGGGTCAACCGCTATGTGAACGAGCACGGGGATACATTGGCCATTTACAAGCTGACCCATAATATTCCGCTGGCTTTGGGCGATTATCAGGAGCTGGAGCGGATGCTGACCAGCGAATTGGGCAGCAAAGAGGATTATGCCCGAGAGTTTGGCGATACACCCTTTGGATTGCTCATTCGCAAGATTGCCAAGCTGGATCATGACGCGACTATGCAGGTGTTTTCCACCTTTATCAATGACCAATCTCTGAATCAAAAGCAGATCGCCTTTGTAAACAAAATCATCCATCATATTGAATTGAACGGACATATGGAAAATGTTTCGGAGCTGACCAAGCCTCCATTTGACAAGCCCATTAGTTTTATCAAGCTGTTTGATCCCCAAACCAGAACCGCTTTGATGGAGTCCATCAATCAGGTTCGAGAAAATGCGGTTCAGATTACAGCATCATAAACAAAGGAACCAGGCGAAGAACTCCACCCTTATTGTGGGTAGATTTCGGCGCCTGGTTTTTTCTGTTCGGGCAGCATGGGAGAATCCGTCATGCGGGACGGGCTGGATAACCACTGCACGGACGAAATCGGGAGATGTACAGAATGCAAAATCCAGGTGTCAAAACCGCACTATGTTGCTGATTTATTCTCCCGTTTTCCGGCTTAGGGGTCAACATGACCCTGCAATGGGCAGGCTGAATCTGGCAAGGTACCGCAGTCTGGGACAAGGGAAACTGCCGGCCCCAGAAAGGACGGTTCTAGCAGCGGCACTACGGTGCTGGGGCATATCAGGCGATTGGCCCGGAGCTGTCAGGGAAATATGCAACACTGGCCAGACAGAGAAAGGCCGAGAACACATCCATAACATCAAAAAAACGCGGCAGGATTTTCCTGCCGCGTTTATAAACATCATTGGATTACCTGTTCCAAATCTTCAAAAACAGGGTCGTCAAAGAATTCTCTCACAGTAATGTTCATACCATCACATAGCTTCTGAATCGTAATGATGCCCGGATTCTGGCTCTTTTCATTCAGCATACTGTACACCGTGGAGGGAGAAATGCCGCTCTGGTTTGCCAATGTGTTAATTGTTATGTTGTGTTCTGTGCATAGATTCTGAATGCGACGGGCAACCGCCTTCTTTGCGTTCATTATATCCCACCACCTTTTCCGGCAATATTCTATCCACATTTACGATATATCGTGTGGGATATATCCCAAATTACATAAAATTGTGATACAATATGGGATATATCGTAAATGGAGGTAGGCGTATGAATGCAAAGAGCTGTTTCTTTATAGGCCACAGAAATACGGATCCATTCATAGTGCCTGTACTATCAGATGCAATTGAGCATTACATTTTAGATCTTCATGTTCGTTATTTCTATGTGGGTCACTACGGATCTTTTGACCGGCTGGTGGAAGGTGCGGTGATAGCTGCAAAGAAACGACACCCTGAAATCATGCTATACAGAGTACTCGCCTATCATCCATCAGAGCGGCAGGCTGACCTTCCGAAAGGATACGATGGTTCCTGTTACCCAGAGGGAATGGAGACTGTACCAAAGCAGTTTGCCATAGATAAGGTTAACCGGCTTATGATTGATCGTTGCGATTGCCTGATTGCGTATGCTACACATCCAGCCAGCAATACATGTAAGTTTATCGAATATGCAAAACGGAAAGGAACGGTCCTAATCAAGAATCTTGGAGACTATTTATAATAAGGATCTGGACTTCGACGAAGAAGGCGTTATCTCGAATTCGAGATAATTGGCGCAAGCATAGCGTTCGTCACACGAACGCGCTTGTTGGGGAACCCCCAATCCCCAAATGCCGCCGACAGGCGGAAAATTTTTAAGAAAGAAGCTGATCTATGGCCAACCAAGACTATTTTCTCTCCGTCCGGCTAAAACCGGACGATCAGAGAAAGCTGGAAGCGCTCTGCGAAACCTCCGGACTGCCCGTCAGCACCGTTGTTCGGAAGTTGATCAGCGGCACTGAAATCAAGCCCCGCCGCCCTATGGAGTTGAAGGAACTGTATCTGGCCGTCAACCGGATCGGGGTCAATGTGAATCAAATCGTCCGCAAAGCCAACGCCGGCTTTGCCACCCGGTCAGATATGTGGGAACTGCTGTTCCTGATGCGGAAGATCGAGGAAGAAATGTCCCGCATTGCGGAGGCATGATGGCGATCACAAAGATTTTGGCCCGGAAGGGCGGGTTGAGGGCTGCCGTCCATTATGTAATGAACGGAGACAAGACGGAGGAGCAGCTGCTGGTGGCCACCCACCTGTGTACCCAGGAAAATGCCGTTGGAGATATGCTGCGAACCAAGGAATTGCACAAACAAACAGGTGGAGTTCAGTATTACCACATGATCCAGTCCTTCCAGCCCGGGGAGATCACGCCGGAGCTGGCACTGGAAATCGCCCAGGCCTTTGTCCGGGAGCATTTGTCGGAATACGAGGCCGTCATCGGCGTACATACCGACCGGCAGCACGTTCATGCCCATATTGTGTTTAACTCCCTCCGCTGGGATGGCAAGGGAAAATATCATTCCAATGCCAGGACCTACTACAGTCAAATCCGCGTCATCTCCGACCGGCTCTGCAGGGAGCACGGTCTTTCTGTCATTATGCAGGGGCGATAACAGCAAGGCCATGCACTACTACGAATGGCTGCGCCAAAGCAAGGGCCAGCCCACCTACCGTTCCATGCTGGAGGCCGATCTGAATGCAGCCATGGAGGATGCCAATGACATTGGACACTTTTTCCTGCTCATGGAAAACAAGGTATTCGGAAGAAGGTATCCGGGCAGCCATTGCGGGAAATCTGCTGGACATTGAACAGGGGCTCCGGCCTGTTGTCATTTCCCGCCCCAGGTACAGGCCATATCAAAAGCAGCCCAAATACAAGGGATTCCTGGCCCTGTATGTCCACTATCTCTACATCCTGGGCAAGGTCCAAAAGCAGCAGTACCCACCCCAGATGACCGGGAAACTCAAACAGGAAGTGATGCGGTTTGAGAAACTGCGGGAACAGTTCAAGTTCCTGCGGGAGCACGATATCGAGTCAGAGGCCCAGTTAAAGACGTTCCAAAAGAACCAGCTTCAGTCCCTGACCAAGCAACGGACCATTCTAAATGTCGAGAAAAAGAAGCAGAAGAAGCTATTTGCTGCCCTGTCGGAAGAGCAGGCTCTGGCTCCAGCCAAGCGGCTCTATGAGGAAGGTCACGCTGGCATGGAGGCTGAATATGCCCAGTAAGAGAATCTGTCAAAATCCTGGATTCCTGCGGCGTTCCCCGTGCTGTGCTGACGGCCCAAAAGGCGGACTGCTACAAAAAACTGGCGGACCTCAACCGGGAGATCCGCCAGGTGCGAAAAAAGATTTCCATGTGTCAGGCCATCCTTGAGGATGTGCCCCAAATTGAAAAGACCATCCAGAAAACAGAATCCCAGAAGGAGGTGAAGCAGTTTGAGTATGAGCAGCGTTGACGCCACCGATGCCGTGGTGCGGATGATGGTATCCGGCACAGAGGTCACCTTGCGCTTGACGGCCAGCGCCACCAAAAATCTGATGGCCATCAGCATTGCGCTGGCCAAAAGCCACAAGAAACTCTATGGCAGAACCAATCTGAAGAAGATGCTCCGGGAAACCCAGGACATCCGGGTGTTTTCCATGGAACGGCAGCAGTTTCGTACATTTCAGAAGCAGGCCGGCAAGCTGGGTCTGCTTTATGCGTCTATACGGGATCAGGGGCCGGAGGGCGCCCTGGTGGAGGTGCTCCTTCCCACAACGGAGCTGGACCGGGCCAACGCGGTCTTTGAGAAAATCCGCTATGTGGGAACCCGGCAGGCGTCGCGGGAACCGGAACAAACGGCAGAATGAAAAAACGGATCTCGGTCGGGGCCCATCTGGAGAGATACAAGGCCCAAAGCGGTTTCCCGAGACGGGCTTTCCCCAGAGACGAATGAGCCTGTTTCCGTGGAAGCCCGCCTGGAGACCTATCGAGTGCAGCTCACACAGAAACGGATCCCGGCCAAACAACGCAGAAAAATGCAGCAAAAGAAAATGGACCATAAACGAAATCAGGTTCAGCGTCCATGATGAGGTGATCGTATCAAACAACCATCCAAGGCCGGGGGGATTCTCCTCGGCCTTTTTCTGTACATTCCTGTGGTCTGGGCAGCCCTGATGATTGCCCAGTGCTGGGGCGGCAGCCTGCCGGTGCTGCTGCAAAAGCTGGCGGCCGCCCTGCAATCGCCCCTGGATATTGCCTGGACGGAGCAGAGTGTTCCGTCCATTTTGATTTGCACTGGAGTCTATGGATTCGGGCTCCTGCTGTACAATTCCACCCGGCGGCGGACCCGTGATGGAGAGGAACACGGTTCCGCCAGGTGGGGCAATCCAAAGGCAATATTGCGGAAATACCGGGATAAAACCTATGGGCAAAACCTGATTCTGACGCAGCACGTTCGCATTGGGCTTGACAGCCGGAAGCATGGGAGAAATCTCAACGTGCTGGTCTGCGGTGGTTCCGGCGCAGGCAAGACCAGGTTTTACTGCAAGCCCAATCTCCTGCAGGCCAACACCTCTTTGGTTGTGCTGGCCCCCAAGGGAGAACTGACACGGGATACCGGCGGCTTGCTGAAAAAGATGGGCTATGAAATCCGCGTGCTGGATCTCATCCACATGGAGGACAGCCATTGCTACAACCCCTTTTGGTATATTGAAAGCGACAACGACGCCCAGCGGCTGGTGACGAACTTGTTCAAAGCCACCACCCCCAAGGGCAGCAGCACCAGCGATCCCTTCTGGGGTGCGACTCGTTCGCAGACAGCCACTATCCCACAGGGGAATAAACCCTGCGGGCTTATGTCCACATAGTGATTAAAACTGCGGGGCTATTGTTTATGCGAAAGTCACAACTGATAACTCAAGGAGTGGAATGACGGGGTAACGCCCTGAAACGCTCCCTCTGATACTCCGGCTGGCGTTGGCTGTAAAGGTCAGGGTCAGAAGCTCGGTAAAGTCGGCGGAAGTCTGCCGTAAGGGTCATAAGACCTACGAAAGCGCGGTGGAGGCACCGTGTGCAGGTGACACGCCGGGAGTCTATAAAATGCCTATGGTGAGAATGTTCACCGACGAACTGACGAAAACCGCGAATGTACGGGTCTATAAAGGGACTGTGCAGAAATGTACAGGCGCTCTCATGCGGTCAGTGTGGTTCAGTAGTTATCCCAGAGACAACTAACCATATTGCGTTACAGGCGCAATCAAGCTGACAGGACCATAGCGGACGCCTAATGGCATATATGAACAGATAGAGTTATTGGAACGAGGAAAGGCATCAGGTGGCTCATTTGCCGTAACCTGTCGAATCATATAAGCAGGTGCGCTGATGCTGAAAAGCGAAGCTCGAACCAATGATGGCCCAACGAAAAAGGCGGGCTGGAGGAATGGGCTTTAGTCGGATACGCAACGCAAACGCTATTCAATCGCAATAAGGATTTCGAGTAAGACAAAAAGGGACACTTTCCCCGTGAAAGGAGAGTGATGCCTTATGCCAAACGAGAAACAACAAAAAGTAAAACTGCTCTCGATAGACAATCTGCGCCACACGGAATATTACGGCCTGCAAGGACAATTTGACGAACTGTATGCCAGAAGTAAGAACGACGAAGAATTTACGGATATAATGCCGCTGATTTTAAGCCGTGAAAACATCCTGCTGACATATCGGAACATCAAAGCCAATACAGGAAGTAAGACCGCTGGAACGGATAAACTGACAATCGACGCCATAGGAAAGCTGACAGCGGAACAGATGGTAGAGAAAGTCAGGTATATCGTGGCAGGAAGTCCACATGGCTACCGTCCAAAACCGGTGCGACGCAAAGATATTCCCAAAACCTACGACCCCGGAAAAACCAGACCGTTGGGGATTCCCTGTATATGGGATCGACTGGTACAGCAATGTATCAAACAGGGCATGGAGCCAATCTGTGAGGCCAAATTCAGTGATTACAGTTACGGCTTCCACCCCAACCGGTCAGCGGAACACGCAATCGCAAAAACCTATCAACATATACAGCGTTCTCATCTGCACTTTATTGTAGAGTTTGATATCAAGGGCTTTTTCGATAACGTGGACCACAGCAAGCTCATCCGGCAAGTCTGGGCAAAGGGTATTTACGATACACATTTGATTTATGTGCTGCGACGAATCCTGCAAACTCAAATCAAAATGCCAGACGGGAAAATGGTACAGCCTAAAAAGGGAACGCCCCAGGGCGGCATCATTTCGCCACTTCTGGCAAACATTGTACTCAATGAACTGGACCACTGGGTTGAAAGTCAATGGCGGGAAAACCCGGTGTGCAGGAAGTATGACTACTGGCTGGGCTCTGTGCTGAACAGAGGCCATGGCTACAAAATCATGCGCAAAACAGGACTGAAAGAAATGTATATCGTGAGATACGCGGACGATTTCAGAATCTTCTGCCGCACAAAAGCAGATGCAGACCGGACTAAAGTTGCGATTACGCAATGGCTGTCTGATCGGCTGAAACTGGAAGTGTCGCCGGAGAAAACCAGAGTCGTTAATGTCAAACGTCAATGCGCCGAGTTCTTGGGGTTCAAGATCAAAGCGGTCCCCAAGGGCGGTAAATATGTCGTCAAATCACATATCAGAGACAAACAGCTTGTCCACGCAAAACAGAAGCTGAAAGAACAGGCGAAGCGTGTGGCGCGTCCACCCAAGGACAGTGCGGAAAAGTACGAAATTGACCGCTATAATTCGATGGTTATGAGAATCCAGAATTACTATCGGATTGCCACATGCGTCAATCTTGACTGTGACAGGCTCCACAGGGCTGTGATGACGGTATAAGAATCCCATGAACAAAAAGCGGAGCATCTGTGCGTATACAGCAGAGGGCAGAAAGGGCATACATGATAATCTGCGGATTAACGTGTCCCTTATGTTTCAACTGATGTGCCAACCCCTTTACAACCGGAGCGCAGAGTATGCCGACAACCGAATTTCTCTGTTCTCTGCACAATGGGGAAAATGCGCTGTTACAGGTCAGGATTTTCAAACCCTGTCAGATATTCATTATCACCATAAAATTCCACGTAAAAATGGAGGCAATGACAAGTATGAGAATCTGGTACTGGTTCTTGAACCGGTTCACAGACTGATACACGCCACACAGGAGGAGACCATTTGTATGTACCTGAAAATCCTGAATCTGGATAAGAAGCAAGTCAAAAAGCTCAATGAATTGCGTGATAAGGCTGGACTGAAACCCATTTCCTGATTTAACACCAGACATAACCATAAACCGCATCTCGTGAGGTTGATTGATTAAGCGTAAGTGAAGTGTATTTCGATGGAACGCCGTATGCGGTGAAAGCCGCATGTACGGTGTGGAGTGGGGAAAAGCCCGAGATGGTATCAGAGGCTTACCTATCACTATACAAATCCGAAACGGCGCTGCTGCAGGCCATTATCCTGATGCTGCTCCAGGAGGCCCCGGAATATGAGCAGGACTTCACCATGGTGATGCGGGTGTTGGAATACGCCCAGGTTAAGGAGAAAGATGAGGAATACGTCTCGCCGCTGGATATGCTCTTCGGGGCCATGGAGGAGGAGAACCCTGCCAGTGTGGCAGTCCGGCAGTATAAGGTGTTCAAGCAGGCCGCAGGAGAGGACAAGACCCAGATGTTCCTGGGCTATTCCGAGCTGCTCAGCGCCCTGGACACCGGGGCCACCACCAAGCTGACCATTCACAACCGCCGGATCAACCGGCAGAACTTTGCAGGCTCTATTTTGCGGCCCATGCAGGGAGATCCCCTGGATGGGTTTCGCCAGGAGTATAACGAGATGCTGCTGAGCAAGATCACCGGCTCTGCCGGCAGCATCCAGTAGGAGCGGTACTTCACCATCTCCGCCCACAAGCGCAATGTGGAGGAGGCCCGGACCTTTTTCAGCAGGGCCACCGGGGAGCTCTCCGCCCGGCTATCCAGGCTGGATTCCCAAAGCAAGAATCTGGACGCCGCAGCCCGGCTCCGAATCCTCCACGACTTTTACCGGCCCGGGGAGGAATCGGAGTTTTCCTTTGATCTCAAAGAAGCCATGGGCTCCGGACGCAGCTTCAAGGATGCCATCTGCCCGGACTCCATGGCCTTCCGGAAGGATCATTTCCGCCTGGGCCAAAAGTATGGCCGGGTGCTGTATCTCAGGAAGTTTGCCAGCTACATCAAGGACACGCTGATTCAGGACCTGACAGGCCTTCCCGGCAACCTGATGCTGTCCATCGACATCATTCCGGTGCCCACGGACGAGGCGGTCCGGGAACTGCAAAACCGCCTGCTGGGGGGAGACCAACGTGACCAACTGGCAGCGGCGGCAGAATGCCAACAACAACTATTCCGCCATTGTGCCCTATGATCTGGAACAGCAGCGAAAGGAGACCCGGGAGATGCTGGATGGCCTGACCACCCGGGACCAGCGGATGCTGTTTGCGCTGGTGACCCTGGTCCGTCTGGAGGATTCCAAAAAACAGCTGGACAGCGACACGGAGGCCCTCCGATCCATCGCCCGAAAACATCTGTGCCAGCTGTCCCCTCTCCACTATCAGCAGACGGACGGTCTCATCACGGCCCTGCCCCTGGGGCTTCGCCGCATTGATGCCCTGCGAACTCTGACCACCGAGGCTCTGGCTGTGCTGATGCCCTTCAAGGCCCAGGAGATCCGGGACAAACACGGCATCTATTATGGGCAGAACGCCATCAGCCGGAATCTCATTCTGGTGGACCGGAAGGAACTGCTGAATGCCAACGGCTTTATTCTGGGGGTCTCCGGTTCCGGCAAGAGTTTTGCCGCCAAGCGGGAGATGGTGAACCTGATGCTCTCCACCCAGGACGATGTGATCTGTATCGACCCGGAGTCGGAGTACGGCCCCCTGTTTCGCGGCATGGGCGGCCAGGTCATTGACATCTCCGCCGCCAGCCCCAATCACATCAACGCCATGGACATGGCGGAGGGCTGCGGGGACAGAGAAAACCCCATTGTGCTGAAATCCGAGTTCATCCTGTCCCTATGTGAGCAGCTGGTGGGCAGCGGCAAGCTCAGCGCCAAAGAAAAATCCCTGATCGATCGGTGTACTGCCTCGGTCTACCGGTATTACCTGCAGGGCAACTATCAGGGACAGACGCCCACCCTGCAGGACTTCTACGGGGAGCTGCTGAAGCAGCCGGAGGAAGAGGCCCGGGATGTGGCCCTGGCCATTGAACTGTTCACAGAGAGCAGCCTGAATACCTTTGCCAAACCCACCAATGTGGATACCGGCTCCCGGCTGATCTGCTGCGACATCCGAGACCTGGGCAAACAGCTTCTGCCCATCGGCATGCTGGTGGTGCTGGACAGTATTTTCAACCGGATCGTCCGGAACCGTCAGCTGGGACGCCGCACCTGGGTCTTTCTTGACGAAATCTATCTTCTGTTCCAGCATGAGTATTCCGCCAACTTTCTCTTTACCCTCTGGAAGCGGGGCCGAAAGTATGGGGCCTGTGTCACTGGCTGTACCCAGAATGTAGAGGATTTGCTCCAGTCCCACACCGCCCGAACCATGCTGGCCAACTCCGAGTTTCTCATCATGCTGAACCAGGCGCCCACAGATCGGCTGGAGCTGGCAAAACTGCTGAACATCTCCGATCAGCAGCTCAGTCATATCACCAATGTGGAGGCCGGTACAGGACTGATGAAATGTGGCAGCGCCATCGTCCCCTTCGAGGACCGTTTCCCGAAGCACACAAAGCTATATGGCCTCCTCACGACAAAGCCCTCTGAACAGGTACCGTCAAAAAACTAATTTCCTTGTGGACGGGCTTTTATAGTAAAAAGGCATTGCAGTATCATCTCGTCCTCCTTATAATGGAATTGATGTTGAGTTCAAGTTTGGCTTTTATATCGGAACTGAGGTGAAAGACGGTGAGTCGCATTGTCAAAAATCCATTTGGGAAAAGAAACGGTCAACTCATCACAATTGGGGATCTGACACCTGATGAGCGTGGAGTCAAGTGCAATTGCATTTGCCCTGACTGTGGGGGCAAGTTTCTTGCAAAGATTGGTTCTGTCCGAACCCCGCATTTTGCGCATGAAAAGGATTCGATGTGTGATCCAGAAAAAGCGTTTATGGAGTCCTTGTATATGTTCCTTTGCAAAGCAATCTCAGAGACGAACAGTTTTCGCTACCCCGGGCTTTATGGATTCTATCCAGGATTTGATATTCAGAGAACAGCCACCAGGAAGGACATTGAGACGGTGATAGCCTATTCTGATATTGCATTGCCTCCAGAATCTGATTATGAGGAAATTATCGCAGCAAATACAGTATCAATATCCAATACAGAGATACAAAGAAATGCAGAAAAACTACCGCAGGCTCTGCTTGCAAAACATATTGATATAAAGGGCACAGAACACGTACTTGCGATTCAAATTATTCTCCCACCAAACGTATGCAAAACATTTGAGCCAAAACAATACAAGGATTACCCAACGCTTGCTATAAAAATCACCGAGGATCTCTATCACATCAAGTCTGATGCACTGCAAATCAGGCTACGAGATGATGTTGATTCCAAAATTTGGATATATAGTCCCAAAATCGAAAAATGGTTGGACAAGCAGTTAAAAAAGCAGCATGAAGCACATCAGCACTATATTGAAAAATGCCGCAAAAATAGTCAAAGGAAAATGGAACTCTATAAACAGCAAAAACAAGCAATAGAAGCTGAAAAAAAGAAGCTTACCGCGTTAGCGCGAAAAAAAGCTCAAGCGTGGATCGACTGCAAACAGAAAGTGGAGAAATGGGGAATAAGCGCGAAAATCCAAGCATCAGCGCTCTCGGAAAACCAGAAGATATATTCCCAATGGCTTTCTATAGAGTATCCAATACCACCAACCGACAAGCAAGTCAGAGCCTGGGATGGGACTAGGTGGGCCCGATGTGATGAATGCAACATATGGTATCCAGATTTGTTAATGTCTTACCTAGGAGGACCTGGTGATGAGCTGAATAAAGGTGCTTGCCGTTGGTGTGTTAGAAATCGTACACAGCAAAAATAAAAATTATGCCGCTCACTATTGAAGTGGGTGGCATTTTTGATGTTGGAGGTGATTTTATCCAAGACTTCAAGGAAAAACAGCCGCTGAAGGAAGGCATCAGGGAGAAGTCTAAATCTGTCCACCGGGAACTGATCAAAAACCAGACCATCCAGTCGGCAGCCTGGACCGGAAAGCAGATTCAGGCTGCCGCCCGAATTGTGGAATCCAAAGAAAATGAATCGGAAAACACGGCAAATTCAGTTGACATAATTTCACCACCGCATCACAATCTCCGTGTGGCCGTACCGCCTAAAGGCAAGACCATCAAGTCCCCGGAGAAGGTGGTGGCCCAGAGAAAACCGGTGGTGAAAGAAGGAAAGCATCCGATCTCTGCAAAGGCTCCAAGGAATCGCAATCCAGCTGCCATTGCAACGCAGGGGCAAAAGCCCGGGAATGCTGGTGCGGAACATCGAACCTTGGAGATCTCGGCGCAGCAAGGGCGGCAGGATGCCCAACAGCAGATCATCCAAAAGCGGGCGGCCAGAAAACAGACGGTACGCCAGCAGGAACCGTACCGGACAAGCCCATTCCAGGAGTCTGCACCCCAAGACATTCCTCAGGCGGTTTGCAGCCCCCATAGGCTGCAAAAGGAAAAACAAATCCGGCAATGGGAACCCCAGTGCAAGCAGAAGGAAAATCCGGCAAAAACCAAGGCATTTCCAGCGGCAGAAGCCAGGCAGCATCAGGTCCGGTCAGCAAAATCCACCCAAGCAACCCGAGCTGTCGCGAAAGCCAGAAAACAGGCTGAAACATCCGGGAAAAGAGCGGCCAAGGAACTGTCCCAGAAGGTGCTCCAGGCCATTTTGGCATCCGGCAAATCTCTGGTGGCTGCGTTGGGAGCCGGAGGAGCCATGGCGCTTCTGGTGGTGGTTTTGGTGATGTTGGTGGGCATTCTGCTGGTGTCGCCTCTGGGGATCTTTTTTAGCAGCGGCGCTGACAATAAAATGACCCTACAGCAGGCTATGGGCATCCTGAACACGGAGCTCCAGGACCATGTTACGGAAATCGAGCAAACAGTGGCTCATGACGATCTGCAGCAAAATGGCCAGCAGACTCCCTGGAAGGAGGTGCTGACCATCTATAGCGTGAAGGTCACAACGGATGCGGCCCACCCGCTGGAGGTGGTGACTGTGGGTCAGGAGCACCTGGAACTGCTGCGGCAGATCTTCTGGGACATGAATTCTGTGGACTACTCCACAGAAATCTACACTGAAGAAGTGACTGTAGAAATCGAGGACAGCAGCGGCGAGGTGTCTGAGGAAACCCAGACCATAGAGGAAACCAGACTTGTCATTACCATCGGCAGCAAAACCGCCCAGCAGATGGCGGAGGAATACGGCTTTACAGAGGAGCAGCTCGGCTATGTAGCCGAGCTGCTTTCTGAGGAACATGCAGAATTTTGGACTGTGTTGTCCCTACCGGGAAATGACGGCGATGACATTGTGGCCTTGTCCCAGGTGGGCAATGTGGGCGGAGAGCCTTACTGGAGCTGGTATGGGTACACCAGCCGTGTGTCCTGGTGCGCCTGCTTTGTGAGCTGGTGTGCCGAACAGTGTGGGTACCTTGACGCCGGAATTCTGCCCAAATTCTCCTACTGCGATTCAGGCATAGCTTGGTTCCAGGAACGGGGCCAGTGGCAGGGACGGGATTATATCCCCAGTCCGGGGGACATTATCTTTTTCGACTATGACCACAACGGCAGCGCCAACCATGTGGGAATCGTGGAGTCCTGCGACGGCAGCACCGTCTATACCATTACAATGGTGCGGTGAAACGGCTGAGTTATACGGTGGGGTATTCCGAGATTATGGGGTATGGGCTTTCTTAATCCTAACGGATGTAGTTGCAAGTACTAAAATCTGATTCGCATGGTCCGCGTTAAGAAACCGCTTCACCTGCGGATCATAGTATCGTCCACCAAGGTAGTACATTTCCAGTTCCGCATCATAGTAATACCCGCAGTACCGGATGGGGCTCACCGTTGCCATGGAGCCTGTGCTGTAGACCACTCTGCCCCAGGCGTCATAGGCATACTTTGCCACAGAAGCGCCGGTGGTATCTACGATTCCGATGACATCTCCCTGCAGGTTCAGCTGGTAGAAGTACGTTGTTCCATCGTAAAACATGGCCCAGGGGCGGCTGTTATGGTCGTAGACGATGTCCAGAGTATGGTTCCCCCAGGTTTGCCGTACCACCTGGCCGTTCTGCGTCACATAATGGTAGGTGGTTGTTGTGCTTCCTGTTCTGGTGGTTACCGTTACTGTTTTGCTGTCCCGAATCCCGGCGACATCGTATGTATTAGTAATTGCGGTGGTCACTGGATTGTATATTCCGCCAATTCCAGTTGTCCGTTCTGCTGAAGCCAACTGCCGCCCATTTTGCCAGGTGAAGGTCCAACGAGTACCGTTATAGTAACTGGTGGGGTTGCCGATGGCGTCATAGGTGATATTTTGGCCGTTGTAAGCTGTCAGTAGATCCAGCCAGTCGTCATCGCTATAGGTGTAAGTGTGAGTTGTAGTACCGTTGGAGGCAGAACGGATATTGCCATAGGTATCATAGGAATAGGTCCAGTTGCCAACATAGCTGTTTTCGGTTAAAAGCTGGCCCTGCTGATCGTAGGTATATGTTGCGTTCTGGTCGGTTCGTACTGTACTGCTCACGGAGGAGATGTTCCCCACGCTGTCATAGCCATAGTTCAGGGAGAATTCCTGGAGTTCACTGCCGCCAGGACGCTTGACAAAGGCCAGCGCCGC
The DNA here is from genome assembly GCA_902475435.1 of uncultured Eubacteriales bacterium. GTDB lineage: Bacteria > Bacillota > Clostridia > Oscillospirales > Oscillospiraceae > HGM13006. The sequence continues at coordinate 17,683 of CABRZL010000033.1, forward strand.
TACCTGGTTGGTGGTGCGGTTTGCGTCGATATCCCGATAGGTGTAATTTTCCCGGAAATAGTAGTTGTACCGGCTGGACAGTCGTTTCAGGGAATCGTATTCCAAGGCCATATCCGTGTCCGGAGACATATCAATATAGGTCAGAGCGCCGTCACTTTCCCGATAGCTATAAGTCTGGGAATAGGTGGTGTCTCCCATCTGCCAGGACTGGCTCTGAATTCGGTTTTCCGTATCATAGATGTGCTCTGTCCGCTGAATGACCGTACCATTCTCTGACTGCTGGCTGTGGATCAGTCTGCCCAGACTGTCGTACTCGTAGTTTACTGCTTT
>CABRZL010000034.1 GCA_902475435.1 uncultured Eubacteriales bacterium
CTGTAGCCCGAAGCGAGCACCCAACTTCTGTCCCAAAAAACCAGTATAACAGCGCTATAATGGCAATGCAAAAAATCAACAGCACAAAAATGGGGTTTGTGAGATTCAGTTCTCTCACAAAACGAGACGACACCACAAGATCATATTTATCCACGCTTACCGGCAGATTGGCTTTTCCTCCGCCGGTTCCCCATCCCATAATCCGAAGATTCACTGAGTATAATGCCAATTGAGTCAAGATACCCGCCAAAATAGGCGGTATGCCACATAGCGTGTGAAATATCCCCGTTAAGAAGCCGGCCAACATGCCGGCCAACACGGAAACGAGCAGGGTTACCCATATGTTCACACCATTGAGCGTCAAAAGCACACATACTGCACCGCCAGTTGCAAGTGACCCGTCCACAGTCAAATCAGCAACATCCAAAATCCGATAAGTAATGTAAACGCCAATCGCCATAACGCCCCAGATCATACCTTGCGCCACAGCGCCCGGCATAGACTTCAGCAAGGCAGAAAAAAATTCCATAGGAACTCCCCCAAATAAAAATAAACGCTCGAAATTACAGACTTTTATAGTATAGCAAAAAACAGCGGAAAAAGGAAGCCCTTTTTCCGCTGTCCGGCTTTCAATCAGCTCTCAATCGCCTCATATCCATCCGGAGGTGTAATGCCCAGCGTTTCACAGTTGGTCGCATTGTATTTCTTTGTAACAGTCTCCGAATACTCTATGGGCATGGTAGAGACATCTGCTCCATTTACCAAAATCTCATAAGCCATTTCGCCAGTGGTATACCCCAAATCATAATAGCTTATGGACAGCGTAGCCACACCGCAGCCTTTGCAAATTCCCTCTTCTCCTGCTACAACAGGAACACCAGCAGGTAAAACCACATTCGCAATGGCCTCTGTGTTGGAAGCGGCCGTATTATCGGTGGGAATATAAATCACTTCGGAGGCATCGCAGGCAGACTGCGTGACAGACGAAACATCGTTTGTATCTGTAAATGCAAATCTTTCAACTTCGTATCCGTCCTCTTCCAAATACCCTTCAATCACATCACATTGGTACACGGAATTCGGCTCCGCAGAGCAGTAAAGCAAGCCAACTTTTTTTGCATCGGGAAACAGCTCTTTAATCATAGCTGCTTGCTGGTCCAGCGGCGCCAAATCGGAGGTACCGGAAACATTGGTTCCCACAGTTCCAGTCCAGTCGCTGATCTCTAGAGCAGTTGCATAATCCGTCACAGACGTTCCCAGAATGGGGATCTCAGAAGTCGCTGCCGTAGCCGCCTGAAGCGGTGCAGTCGCATTGGCCAGGATCAAATCTACATTGCTAGAAACAAATCCATTGATGATTGTCGCACAGTTTGCGGAGTCATTGGACGCGTTCTGCTCTTCAAATTTAACCTTATCCCCCAGCTTATCTGTCAGCGCAGCCATAAAGCCTTCCGTCGCCGCATCCAGCGCCTCGTGCTGAACAAGCTGGCAGATGCCTACTGTATATTCTGCATCCGCACTTGCATTGTTTACAGTTGTATCTTCTGCAGATGTTGAAGCTTCAGTATTTCCAGAAGTTTCAGCAGCAGAGCCGGAACTTTCAGACGTACCACAAGCCGCGGTTGCAGACAGCATGGCAATTGCTGTAAACAGAGCCAAAAGCTTTTTTAATTTTTTCATGTTGTACCCTCCAAAACGGCTTGTATTCCAAACTTGAACACAAGCACTTTAATACATTACACTATTGGATTATACAACGGAAATTTCATTTGTCAACTGCTTTCCCCAGAAAAAGCGTCACTGCGTTGAAGTATTTTCTCGTCTATATAGGGCCTGTTTTTGTGCATTTTTCACAATGGTTTTTGTAGGACCAATGTTACGGGGCAATGATCTGACCCGAAAACATCACTTTCAATGGATGCTGATTCTATAGAATCCCTCAGCCGATCGGATAAAAGCCAATAATCGATACGCCACCCCGCATTCTTTTCCCGAGCACGGAAGCGATAGCTCCACCAGCTATAACATCCAATTGCCTCGGGGTGGAGATATCGAAAAGAATCTGTAAATCCAGATTCCAGCAATGCCGAAAACTTCTCCCGTTCCTGATCTGAAAATCCCGCATTTCCCCGGTTCGGCCCCGGATTTTTGAGATCTATCTCTTGATGCGCAACATTTAGATCCCCGCAAATCAAAACCGGCTTTTCCTTGTCCAACTCCATTAAATATGCTCGAAAGGCGTCTTCCCACTCCATTCGATGATCTATACGTTTTAGCCCTTCCTGCGCATTCGGCGTATAGCAGGTAACTACAAAGTATGTTGGGAACTCCAACGTAATCAGCCGTCCCTCATGATCCAGCGCTTCCACCCCAACACCATAGCGCACCGAGATCGGTTCCTCTTTGGAAAAGATCGCCGTTCCTGAATAGCCTTTCTTTTCTGCATAATTCCAATACTGATGATACCCCGGCAATTGAAGTTCCACTTGTCCCGCTTGGAGCTTTGTCTCCTGAAGGCAGAACACATCCGCATCAACTGATTCAAAATATTCCATAAAGCCTTTGCCTAAACACGCGCGCAGGCCATTGACATTCCACGAAACCAACTTCATTCTATCTACTCCTTTTCTTCCCGTGCTGCCTTCCATTTTGCCAGTGCTTCTGCCATAGCGGTATTTCCGCCGCCCATATCCTGATTGGCTAAATATTTCCGAACATCTCGCTTATTTGCTCCCGCCGAAGCCTTTCGCTTTTTAAAATCCGCCAACTTCTCCCGATAACCGCAGACACAGGCAAACATCTGCTTGTCCCCCTCACCGCGAAGTTCCATTTTCTTATGGCAATTAGGGCAGCGCGCATTGGTAACCTGTGTAACGCTTCTTCGATAACCGCACTCTCGATCCGGACAAACAAGCATCTCTCCACGTTTTCCTTTTACTCGTAGAAGATATTTGCCGCAATCGGGACATGGCGTTCTGGTTTGGTTATCATGGTGATAGGTCTGGTCACTATTTTTTACCTCTGACACCAACTTTGTCGCATAGTTCTTCATATCCTCTACAAAACATTGGTCGCTCGCTTTTCCCTTTGCGATGGCGGAAAGGCGGTCCTCCCAACGGGCTGTTAATTCTGCAGACCGCAGCTCCTCCGGCACCAATGCAACGAGTTGAATTCCTTTTGATGTCGGTACCAATTCCTTCCCCCGACGCTCTACATAAAAGGTGGAAAAGAGTTTTTCAATGATATCGGCCCGAGTCGCCGGAGTTCCCAGCCCAGACGTTTCCTCCAAAATTTTCGATAAACTCTTGTCGCTGACAGTGCGGGACGGATGTTCCATGGCAGACAGTAGCGTAGCCTCCGTATATCGCGCTGGCGGCGTGGTTTTCCCGCTCTTCAGCGACAAAGATTGCACGGATATCTGTTGCCCAACCTGAAACTCCGGCAACTTCTGATCTATCTCATTTTCCTCCTCGTCTTCCAGAGAAAAACTGCGATCATAGGCCGATTTCCACCCAACATTCAGGACTCGTTTCCCTTTCGCAGTAAAAATCTCTCCGCCGATCGTCATTGTGAGCTTTATTTCCTCATACTCATATGGCGGCATTAGCACCGCCAAAAAGCGGCGTACCACCAAATCATAGATATTTCTCTCTGGTCCGGACAGTGCATAAAGTTCCGGCTGTTCTTCGGTCGGGATAATCGCATGATGATCCGTGACCTTCGCATTATTTACAATATATTTGGTTTGAAGCGGCTTTTTCCGATAGATTGTCTGTGCCAAAGATTTATATTCATCCACCATGCAGCTCCGAATCCGCTCCGGAAGGGTTGGCACCACATCATCTGAAATATATCGAGAATCCGTTCTCGGATATGTTAACAGCTTGTGCCGTTCATAAAGAGACTGCATAAGAGACAACGTTTCCTTTGCTGAATAAGCATATTTCTTATTAGCGTCCCTTTGGAGTTCTGTTAAATCATAAGCCGGCGGCGGCGGCGTCTGTTTCTTAGTCTTCTCCACTTTGTTTAAAACAGCCCGATGCCCCTGAAGCTCCTTTAGAATATTCTCTGCTTTTACTCGATCAAAGATACTTGCATTCCCTGCTTCATCCCGCCAGGTAGCCGTAAAATTTGAAAATTTTGCTGTAATGCCCCAGAACTCTTTCGGCGTAAAATGTTTAATCTCTTCTTCCCGCCGGACAATCAGCGCCAGAGTCGGCGTCTGGACGCGCCCGGCCGAAAGCTGAGCGTTATATTTACATGTCAGCGCCCGGGTTACATTGAGTCCTACGAGCCAATCCGCCTCGCTCCTGGCCTGGGCGGAGAGAAACAGATTGTCATAGTCCGCCGCGGGTTTCAAATTGGCAAAACCATCTCGAATGGCCTTATCGGTCTGAGACGAAATCCACAACCGGTTTGTCTTCCCTTTCCATCCCGCTTTCTTCATAATCCAACGGGCTACCAGCTCGCCCTCCCGGCCGGCATCTGTTGCAATAACCAATTCCTCTACATCGCTCCGTTTCATCAAGGATGAAACGACATTGTACTGCTTCCTGGATTCCGGGATGACTACCAACTTCATGTTTTGCGGGAGCATTGGAAGATCCTGCATTTGCCACTTCTCATATTTTTTATCATAAACTTCCGGATCCGCCAGGGTTACCAAGTGTCCCAGCGCCCAGGTAACCACATATTTGCCGCCCTCCAGATAGCCGTTTTCACTCTTTGTACACCCCAATACACGTGCAATCTCTCTGCCTACGGAAGGTTTTTCCGCTAGAACCAGTGTTTTTCCCATGACAAAACCTCACTTTTTAAGATGTGAATAGTTTATCACAGCAGAATACAAAATGGAAGTATCGTTTCCTCACTTCTAAAGCATGATAATTTAAATCCTACAAAACCAATATTTTTGTGCAAAAGGGTCATTTATATTCTCATATGAATCTGTTATACTAAAGAAAATTTGGAAAATGAGGTTACTGCCATGTCAACTTCGCTAGACAAATATACCGATAGTTTTTCTGTTTCATCGCTTGATACAGACGCCGCTTACGAATGCCGCCCTTCCGCCCTGTTCGGATTCCTGCAAAAAGCAATCACCGGCCACTCCCAAAAAATTGGAACCAGCCGGGATGACGTCCTTGCCAAATATAACAGCTATTGGATGATACTGCGCACCTGGGTGCGTCTGCAGCGCCCTATTATTTGGGGAGAAACGCTAACTGTAAATGTCATGGTCCGTCATCCACACGGTACAAGACTTTATCGTGACTGCGATCTCTATATTGGAGACGAGCATGTGGGTGAAGCCACAACAGTCTGGGTTCTGGCCAATCGTAAGACAAAACGCCCCATCAATCTTGAGCATTTGCCTGAACTGCCGACGGCTGATCCTCCGGGCGCGAAGGATATTACCCTGTCCCGTATTGTATTTCCAGATAACATGGAACTGCACGACCAGCGAAAGCTCTATTACAGCGATACTGACATTAACGGCCACATCAATAACACCAAATATGTGGATTTGGCCTCGGACGCCGCAGAGCTGGATAAGCGCCCACACGGCGTATTTATGCAGGAAATCATCATCTCCTATGTCAACGAATGCTTTGCCGGTGAACAACTGAGCCTTTACCGCGGCAAGGCGGACGGCAAACTTTATATTCATGGCATCGGACCTGACGGTACAGATCGATTTGACTGTATTATCCGCATGAGTTCCGAGGAAGGATTATAACACCGAAAGGAGATATGCCCGATGCGCGATATCTGCATTTCTGATATGATGAACATGCAATGGAATCTATGGGAAGCACATAAAAACTCCTGGTCTCCTATGACCCCGGAGTATGCACGTGATTCTATGCTTTTTATGATTGAAGAAATCGGAGAGTGTATCGCCATCATGAAAAAGAAGGGCAATGCCTCCATTGTAGGCGACTCGCAAGTTCGAACACATTTCGTAGAAGAAATGAGCGACGTACTGATGTATTTCATAGACACCCTTCTGCGCTATGGCATTACCTCTGACGAAATATCCAGCACCTATATTGAAAAACATAATCAAAATTTAAAGCGTGATTACACGAGCGAATATAAATCAAAATATACAACATAGAAAGAAGCGCGGTACAGAATGATTCTGTACCGCGCTTTTGTGCGCAAAGGCGACTTTAATATCGTCTTAAAAACTGAACAAAGTAACACAAGGCTCCGTTGGAAAAGCAGATAGAATGCTGAAGCCAACAGGGTTATTTTATATCAATATGTTGATATATCCACCAAAGATAAAATTTTAAAAATATTTCATAGTTTTGGAACGCAACGGGAACACAAAACGGCTCATTTTGGAACAGTGCATCCGTATAATAAACGAAGCAGTTGTAAACTGCCTGAAAAATTTAATTGGAGGCATTTTATTATGTACTTTGACGCTATCGCTAAAATTGTTTCGGAACGCACTGGCTGTGATGTCTCAACTGTAAAACCTGAGAGCAAATTTTCCGAGCTTGGTATCGACTCTCTTGATACAGTAGAGCTTCTCATGAATTTGGAGGATGAAATCGGTATCGAAATCGAACTGGATCAGAAGGTAGAAACAATCGACGATCTGGACAAATTCATCCAGAGCAAACAGGGTTAATATTATGATTAAGTCAGAGATTTGTGAGATGCTGGGTATCAAGTACCCTGTATTTCAAGGCGGTATGGCTTGGATCGCTGACGGGAAGCTGGCCGCTGCCGTGTCCAATGGTGGTGGCCTTGGCATTATCGCAGCGGGCAACGCTCCCGGCGACTATGTGAGAGAGCAGATAAAAATCGCCAAGTCACTTACCGCTAAACCAATTGGAGTAAACATTATGCTGTTGAGTCCCTTTGCGGATGAGGTAGCTAAAGTTGTGATAGAGGAAAAAGCAGAAGTGATAACCACAGGCGCCGGTAACCCCTCCAAATACATTAAGAATTGGCTTGCGGAAGGAATCAAGGTCATTCCGGTGGTTGCTTCAGTTGCAATGGCAAAGCTTATGACACGGCTCGGCGCTTCTGCTTTGATTGCAGAAGGCGGCGAAAGCGGCGGTCATGTGGGGGAACTTACTACGATTGTTTTGGTTCCTCAAATTTGTGATGCAACTACGTTGCCTGTTATTGCTGCCGGCGGAATTGCCGACGGCAGAGGTGTCGCAGCAGCCTTTATGCTCGGCGCGCAAGGCGTTCAGATGGGCACCCGCTTTTTAAGTGCGGAAGAATGCACCATTCACCCCAGATATAAGGAAAAGATTCTGAAAGCTACGGACCTCTGCACAATGGTAACGGGCAAGCGTTTGGGCCACCCGGTTCGCAGCCTTCGCACACAGTTTGCCAGAGAATATTCAAAAGCCGAATACGGCGGTATGCCGGATGAAGAGCTGGAAGCCCTGGCAACAGGCGCACTGCGGCTTGCTGTGCAGGAGGGCGATAACAAAAAGGGATGTTTCCTTTCGGGTCAAATTGCCGCCATGGTAAAAAAAGAGCAGCCTGCCGCAGAAATTGTGAAGGAAGTTATGGAAGAAGCAGAACCTATTCTTCTGAGGGCATCACAATGGGTAAAATAGCATTTGTCTTTTCGGGTCAGGGCGACCAATATCCCGGCATGGGAAAAGAATTGTGTGAAAAATATTCTGCCGCGGCAGCTGTCTATTCGATGTGCGATCGGTTACGTCTTGGTACATCTGCACAGTGTTTTGAAGGCACGGAAGACGAATTAAAGGACACGAGAAATACGCAGCCCTGTTTATTTGCAATGGAACTTGCAGCCGCATCGGTTCTAATGGAAAAAGGTATTGTACCGGACGCCGTTGCAGGTTTTTCCCTTGGTGAAGTAGTGGCCGCTACCGTCAGCGGTACTTTTGATAACGAGACTGGATTTCGACTTGTATGCAAACGCGGCGAGCTCATGCAGCATGAAGCTGAAAAGTTTGATACCTCCATGGCGGCTGTGATAAAGCTGACACCGGCGCAGGTGCAGGAAGTTTGCGACAAGTATTCGGATGTATATCCCGTGAACTTTAACTGCCCCGGTCAGATTACCGTTTCGGGGCTTTCATCCCAGATGCCTGATTTTTTTGCAGATGTAAAAGCCGCAGGCGGCAGAGCCATTCCGCTGAAAGTACAAGGAGCGTTCCATTCTCCCTTTATGAACGAAGCGGCAAATGCTTTTGCCAAAGAATTGGCCAAGGAAAAGACTAAGGAAAGAACCATCCCCCTCTATTCCAATATGACTGCTGACCCTTATACCAAGGATATTGTAGGATTGCTTTCCAAACAGATCTGCAATCCGGTCCAATGGGAAAAACTCATCCGCAATATGATTGCTGACAACATTGACACTTTTGTGGAAATCGGTCCCGGTAGAACCCTTACCAATATGATTAGGAAAATTGATGCCAAAGTCAAGGCGCAAAGCATCTCGGAATATTTAGCGGAGGTGGAATCGTGTTAAGAGGAAAAACAGCCATTGTAACCGGCGGTTCCCGCGGAATCGGTGAAGCAATTGCATATAAGCTGGCATCCATGGGTGCCGACATTGTCGTGATCTATGCCGGTAACGTATCCGCTGCAGAAAGTGTCTGCGATAAATGCATGCGAGAACACGGCGTGGAGGCCAAAGCGTATCCATGTGATGTTTCGGATTTTTCCGCTGTGAAGGAAACTGTGGCAAAAATCAAGACAGATTTCACAACGGCTCATATTCTCGTCAACAATGCAGGTATTACCCGTGATGGGTTGCTTGCAATGATGAAGGAAGCGGATTTTGATTCTGTAATAGGTACAAATCTCAAGGGCGCTTTTAATATGATCCGTCATACTGCAGGTCTGTTTATCCGTAATCGTGAAGGCTGTATTATTAACGTGTCCTCTGTAGCCGGTCTTATGGGCAATGCAGGACAGTGTAATTATGCCGCATCTAAGGCAGGTCTGATCGGTCTCACAAAATCCGTTGCAAAGGAATTGGCACCAAAAGGTATCCGATGCAATGCCGTGGCTCCCGGCTTTATAGCAACCGATATGACAGGAGATCAGACTGACAATCCGTTGCTCAAAATGATTCCGCTTGGAACAATGGGTGAACCGGAAGATGTCGCAGAGGCAGTGGCCTACCTGGCTACTGCAAAATATGTAACCGGCGAAGTCCTCCGTATTGACGGCGGCATCGCCATGTAAGGAGAAAAATTATGAGCGAAAACAGAAGAGTCGTTGTGACCGGAATCGGTGCAATCACCCCTTTGGGAAATACTGTAGCTGAAACCTGGGAAAGTATGAAGAACGGCAAAAACGGCATTGCTCCCATCACGCTTTTCGATACAGAAAAATTCAAGGCAAAGCTTGGTGCGGAAGTCAAAGGCTTCGATCCAAAGGCGTATTTAGATGTACACGATATTCTCCGTACCGACCGTTATGCACAGTTTGCCGTTGCAGCAGCACAACAAGCGGTTGAGGAAAGCGGTGTTGAAGGCACCGTCAAACCGGAACGTTTCGCTGTTATATTCGGCACGGGCATCGGTGGTATCGGAACCTTCGAAAACGAGCACACCAAGCTGATGGAGAAAGGTCCCCGCCGTGTATCTTCTCTATTTGTTCCTATGATGATTAGTAATATGGCTGCGGGCATGATTGCAATTCGACACGACTGCCGTGGCTCCGCTATGCCTGCGGTAACCGCTTGTGCTTCCGGCTCCAACGCTATCGGGGAAGCAATGCGACTGATTCGTCACGGATATGCAGATGCGGTGATTACAGGCGGCGCTGAAGCCGCAATTTGCCCGTCTTCCATTGCAGGCTTTGTCAATATGCAGGCTTTGTCAACTTCAGAAGATCCTGACGCCGCCTCTTTGCCTTTTGATAAGCGCAGGGCCGGTTTCGTCATTGGCGAGGGTGCGGTTGCCCTTGTTTTGGAGGAATATGAACACGCGAAGGCTCGCGGCGTTAAAATTTATGGGGAAGTCTGCGGATACGGCTCCACCTGTGATGCATACCACATCACCGCGCCTCATCCCGAAGCAAGGGGCGGTGCACAGGCAATGATGGATGCAATGAAGGAAGCAGATTATTGTGAAAACGATATCGTATATATCAATGCTCACGGAACGGGTACGCCGATGAACGATGTGATCGAAACCGTCGCCATAAAGAAAGCACTTGGCGAGGATCGTGCGAGAAATGCGTATGTCAGCTCCACCAAATCCATGACCGGTCATATGTTGGGTGCCGCGGGCGCTATTGAAGCGTTAGCTTGTTTGTATGCGTTAAATGAAGGCGTTATCCCTCCCACGATCAATTTGAATGAGCAGGACGAGGCTTGTGACCTGAACTGCGTACCGAATACTGCGGTAGAGGCAGATATCACGCTGGCTCTTTCCAATTCTCTTGGATTCGGCGGTCATAATGCTTGTCTTGCTTTCAGAAAGGTGTAATTTCAATGAACGAGACAGATATTCGGAAATATGCTGAACTGATGAAAGAACTCGGGCTTACCGGTCTTGAAATTACAGAGGACAACAAGGTCGTCCGCCTTGAGCGTTCTGCAACGAAAGAACTCGTACATTCCGCTCCTATTCCTGAACCCGCAGATATCACAGCAGCCAAGGATTATATCAGCGTAAAATCTCCAATCGTTGGCGTATTTTACGCGGCTCCCGCTGAAAATGCAAATCCTTATGTCGCAATCGGAGATCACGTAAAAAAAGGACAGACTCTTTGCATTATTGAAGCTATGAAACTGATGAATGAAATCACCGCAGAAGAAGACGGCGTGATTTCGGAGATATGTGTCACCAATGGTCAGGTAGTGGAATATGGTACGGAGTTGTTCCACATCAAGAGGTAAAACCATGAACAAAGAAGAAATTATGAAAATACTCCCCCACAGAGATCACATGCTGCTTCTGGATGAAGTGGAAAACAGAGACGGCACTGCCGTCGGACATTATACCATTCGGGGGGACGAATTTTTCTTAAAGGGACATTTCCCCGGCAAGCCGATCGTTCCCGGCGTTATCCTCTGTGAGATCCTGGCACAGTCCGCATGCGTGCTGATGCAAGACGCAATGTGTGATGGAAAGCTTCCCGTTTACACGGGGCTTAATCATGTGAAATTCCGTTCTCCCGTGAAGCCGGGTGATACGGTGGAAACACAATGCCATATCAAAAGAGCGAAGCATCCATTCTATTTTGCAGAAGGAACCGTTACAGTGGATGGTAAACTCTGCGTATCCGCTGAATTTTCCTTTGCGATTACAGGAGCGTAAATTATGTTCTCAAAAATACTGATCGCCAACCGTGGCGAAATCGCCGTCCGTATTATTCGGGCTTGCAAGGAGATGGGTGTTGCTACGGTGGCTGTATATTCCGAAGCGGATAAAAACGCTCTGCATGTGGCTCTTGCCGATCAGAGCTATTGTATCGGAGGTCCGGAGGCCTCGGAAAGCTATCTTAACGAAAACCAAATCATCAGCACTGCAATTTTAGCAGGCGCTCAGGCAATTCATCCCGGTTACGGGTTTCTTTCTGAAAATGCTCATTTTGCAAGGTTATGCAGAAAGAATGGATTGGTATTTATCGGTCCCGATCCCGAAAATATGGAACGCCTAAGCGATAAAGCAATCCTGAAAGAGCTCATCCGTGGTACCGGTCTTTCTGTAATTCCCGGCACAAAGGCGGTGGCATCTGTGGAAGAAGCCAGACGAGCGGCTGAGAGAATCGGTTATCCCGTTATGCTCAAAGCCTGTGCAGGCGGCGGCGGTCGCGGTATCCGATTGATTCGGTCGTCTGATGAACTGGAAGATGCTTATTTACAAGCAACCACGGAAGCGATCAGCGCCTTCGGCGATGGAAGCGTATATCTTGAAAAGTATATATTCCCAGCACGACATGTAGAGCTTCAAATACTTGCCGATGAATACGGAAATGCCGTATGCCTTGGCGACCGTGACTGTTCTCTGCAGCGGAGACATCAAAAACTTCTCGAGGAAACCCCCTCTCCTGCTGTGAACAATGAGCAGAGACGTAAAATCATTGAACTTGCGGTGGATGCCGTGAAGAAAATCGGATATGTAGGCGTTGGAACCCTCGAATTTTTGTTGGATAAAGCGGGAAAATTTTGGTTTATGGAAATGAATGTTCGTTTGCAGGTGGAGCACTGTGTAACGGAAATGCTGACAGGCTATGATCTCGTAAAATGGCAGATCCGTATTGCTGCGGGCATACCGCTGAACTTCACGCAAAAGGATGTCCGTATGAACGGCTCCGCCATTGAATGCCGCATCAATGCGAGCAGTTGCGGAACCCTGCGAATGCTCCATGTTCCCGGTGGTCCCTCCGTCCGGTTTGATACCAGTCTGATTGAAGGTACGGTAGTTTCTCCATATTACGACTCCCTCCTTGGAAAATTGATCGTCTTTGCCAACACAAGGGAAGAAACACTTCGAAAGATGCGTGCATCATTGTGTGAACTGGTGATCGAAGGAATACCGACAAACATTGAGGAACAACTGCGGATTGTGGAAGATGAACGATTCACTTCCGGTAATTATGACTTAACTTTTATGGGAAACAGGTGATGTAATGGCATTGATGAATTTTTTGAAACCGAAAAACAAGTTAGAAGAAGGCGGCCGTACTTCTGCTCCGGTGCAAAGCGACGCCGGTGAGCCTGAGAAGACCTGCCCCAATTGCCATAAAAGCATTCCTTTAAGCCGACTTTGGGCAAATGACCTTGTGTGTCCCTGTGGTTATCATTTTCGTATGAAAGCACGCCAACGCATCCAGATGATTGTCGACAAAGACAGTTTTCATGAAATGTACTCCGGAATCAAATCCAATAATCCGCTGAATTTCCCGGGATATCAGGACAAGATCGAGACAGTGCAAGTGGCGAGCGGAGAAGAAGAAGCCGTTGTCTGCGGCACTGCTACGATTGGCAAACAGAAATGCTGTCTGTTCGTTATGGAGTCCTATTTTATGATGGGCAGTATGGGAATTGCCGTTGGCGAAAAGATAACAGCATTATTCGAGTATGCGATACAGTACCGTTTGCCGGTAATCGGTTTTACTGTTTCCGGTGGAGCACGTATGCAAGAAGGACTTTTATCCCTAATGCAGATGGCAAAAACAAGTGCAGCGGTAAAACGCCACAGTGACGCAGGACTTTTGTATATTGCAGTGCTTACCGATCCCACAACGGGCGGTGTAACTGCCAGTTTTGCCATGGAAGCCGATATTATTTTAGCAGAACCCGGAGCAACCGTCGGTTTTGCCGGTGCAAGAGTAATTGAGCAAACGACAAAGAAATCGCTGCCTCAGGGATTTCAAAAATCCGAGTTTGTGTTGAAACACGGATTTATAGACAGCATCGTAATCCGTGCCAATCAAAAGAAATATTTGACTGAGCTTCTGAACCTACACAATGGGAGGGCAATTTTATGAACGAAGCAGCTTACAAACGAGTAAAACTTGCCCGTGACAACAATAGGCCCACCGGACTGGATTACATCAAAAATATTTTTAAGGGATTCATCGAATTGCATGGCGACCGCCGATACGCTGACGACCCGGCAATTGTTGGCGGAATTGCCAATCTGAACGGTATCCCCGTTACCGTAATCGCAATTGAAAAAGGTCATACCGCCAAGGAACGCTCCTATCGTAATTTCGGCGCGCCAAACCCGGAAGGATATCGTAAAGCTCTTCGTCTTATGAAACAAGCAGAAAAATTTGGCAGGCCTATCATTTGCTTTATTGATACCTCCGGCGCTTATTGCGGCGTCGGAGCAGAAGAACGCGGCCAGGGGCAGGCCATTGCCGAAAATCTGATGGAAATGTCAACCCTATGCGTTCCGGTTATTTCTATTTTAATCGGCGAAGGCGGCAGCGGCGGTGCTTTAGCCCTTGCGGTAGCGGACAGAGTATGGATGCTTCAGAACGCCGTCTATTCGGTTATTTCTCCCGAAGGCTGCGCAAGTATTCTTTGGAAAGATTCATCCAAAGCCGAAGCTGCGGCGGCAGGCTTAAAACTCACCGCAGAAGATGCCAAAAGCCTTGGCGTAATTGAACGCATCCTTTCCGAAAAAGAAATTGGCAAGAAAGAATTCTATGACCGTATCCGGGATCTTTTGATGGAAGAAATCAAGGAACTGGAAAATGATCTTGACCTTGTCGGAAACCGTTATGACAGATTCCGAAACATCGGTATCAGCGCGGTCATTAAGGAGTAATTATGAGTATATACCAAAAATATTGCCATGAAATTATGGATGAACACGGTAATCTGAAAAAACTAACACTAGACTATCCCGACAATTTTAACTTCGGTTATGATGTTGTCGATGCAATAGCAGCGGAAACCCCTGATAAGAGAGCGCTTGTGTGGTGCAATGTCCAAGGTGAAGAGCATATCTTTACTTTTTCGGACATCCAGAAATACAGTAATCAAATGGCGAACGTGTTCCGTGCCTCCGGTATCGGCCGCGGTGACCATGTGATGCTGATATTGAAACGCCACTATGAATATTGGTTCGCATCGGTAGCACTGCATAAACTGGGCGCTGTTATGATTCCCGCAACCCATATGCTGACGGTAAGCGATTTTGTGTACCGTATCAAAGCGTCAAAGGTAAAAGCAATTGTTTGTACTTCGCAAAACGAGGTGCCTGACAAAATTCTGAACGCTTTGAAGCAGTCGGAACTGTCGGTAAAGCTTTGGTGTGTCCATGCCGATGTAGCCGGTTTTGAAGACATTACCGCCGCAATGGAAACTGCAAGCGAAGAACTGGACCGCATTCCCACCTTGGCGACAGATCCCATGATGCTGTACTTCACCTCCGGCACCACCGGTTATCCCAAAGGCGTGATTCACGAACACACCTATCCGTTGGCTCATATTGTAACGGCAAAATATTGGCAGCAGGCCGAGGATAATGGGCTCCACTTTACCGTAGCAGAAACAGGCTGGGCGAAGGCATCCTGGGGCATGATTTATGGTCAATGGCTGATAGGCAGCGCCGTCATGGTCTATGACTTTGACAATTTTGAACCAAAACAGCTTACACATATTATTAACCGTTACGGCGTAACCTCTTTTTGTGCGCCGCCTACGGTTTATCGTTATCTGGTGCGTAAAGGCATTCCGGATATGCCCTCATTGAAGCACGCTTCTACTGCCGGCGAAATGTTGGCGCCTGAGGTATTCCGTAAATTCACGGAACACACAGGTCTTACGCTTTGCGAGGGATATGGTCAGACGGAAACAACGCTCTTGACGGCAAACTTCAAGGGCAGCAAAGCCGTAGACGGTTCCATGGGAACCCCTTCGCCATTCTATCACATTGAGCTTCGTGGAAAAGACGGAACGCCTGTTGCGGTAGGTGAAGTTGGAGAGGTTGTCGTCATCCCAAACGAGGATGGCAAACAGCCCGGCATCTTTACCGCTTATCTCGACAACGAGGAACAATATAACTATGTATGGCGCGGTGGTGTCTATCACACGGGTGATGCGGCATATAGGGATGAAAACGGACACTACTGGTTCCACGGCCGATTTGACGACATTATTAAGACCGGCGGCTTCCGTGTAGGTCCTTATGAGGTAGAAAATGTCCTGATGGAGCATCCTGCCGTTGTGGAATGCAGCGTCATCGGGGTCCCCGATAGATTGCGGGGCCAGGCCATCAAGGCTGTCATCGTTCTCAGCCACGGTTATACACCTTCCAAAGCGCTTGAACTGGAAATCAAGGAATTCTGCAATCAGAAGCTCGCTGAATACAAATGGATCCGTATAATTGAATTTGTGGAGGAAATGCCAAAAACCATCAGCGGCAAGATTCAAAAGAACGTGCAGAGAAAGCAAAGTTAATGAGGCACTTAAAGTATACATCGTGGATATATCTCGGATAGGACAACTTAATTTACAGGCAGGATAGATACGCCGTATGAGCAGGAAACCATCACAGGCAAAGCTCATACGGCTGCCGGGTTTGGGGCGGTAAAAGAAACTGTCTGCATGGCACCGGAGCCTGCTTCTCCCTGCTTTACAACAAGATAAATTGAAAGGTGCCACAATCAAAACGCTCCATTCCATGTGGTACCGTACAACATGGCAAAAGCCGCAGTGTCAAAAACGGCAGACGATAGTCCCATCTGTTGCGGAACATAACAGCAAATTTGTAAAATAGTCAAAATTTTGTTGTGGGTATATGGTATAATAGGTTTTATTGATATCTTATCCAGTCACAGAGACTGCTCTCTGCATAAGGAGTTGTTATGAACAAGATGCTAACCAATATGGAGGATATACTGAGTCGGCAAATCAGCGGCTTTCATCAATATACTTTGAGCGATCCAATTCATTTGAGTTATGTGAGCCAAAATCTTTGCGAGATGGTAGGCGTTCAGGAAAACGAATTGCTTCATGAAAGCAAGGATCTTTATATCCTGCTGGTTCACCCCGCCGATCGCAGACAGTATTCCGACTTTATAGACAATTTAACGAAAAAGGAACAAGCTCTTACGGCAGAATATCGTCTGATAAAAAAGGATGGTACAATAATCTGCGTAAAAGATACAACTACATCCAAAAGATTGGAAGACGGCACGCTAGTCGGTTATTCTGTTCTGACGGATATCACCGACATTAAACATGAAAACGACAATCTGCAGTTTCTAAACGAAACCATTCCCTGCGGATTTTTGAAATATACCTGCGAAAAACAACCAAGGATTACCTATGTCAATCAGACAATGATTGATTTGCTTCGATTTCCCAAGGCAAAAACCGGAGAGCTTGATTACCTCGAAATGTATAAGAGCAATATTTTCTTGATGATACCGATGGAAGAACGCCGTAGGTTTTCCAAATATCTGAACCGTGTCTATTCTGCTGACGCTCCCATCGCCGGCGAAATCACATTGCTCCGTTGTGACGGAAGCCGAGCTCATGTGTTCGGCTGGGTAACGAAGTGCATCAATGAACAAGGGGAAGCAGAGTTTCAAAGCGTTTGCATGGATATTACCGAACGCCACCAAACCAGAAAGGCAGCCGAGACAAAACGCTATCTAAAAGCGCTTACTGATGTTTATGACAAGATATTCGAGTTTAATCTTGATACCAATACGGTAAAATGCCTGCACTGCGAGGATGCTTCTTCCTTCAAAAAATTTGAAGACATCGCAATGCAGATCGATGATGCTTTGGATAAATGGATCATCAATGCTGTAGATCCCGAAGATCGTGAACAGGTTCGTTCCTTTTTTAAAGACTTTTGTCAAAAAAAGTTGTATGAACCCGAGTCAAAGCCGCCTCAGCTCACTTACAAAGCAAGGTCTTCAAGCGGAGAGCGAAAGCAATACATCGGTATTTTTATCAAAGTGGATGATTCCGTCAGTTTTTATTGCTGCCGGCACGTTCAAGATTCAGGAGAAGCCGCTGTTTTACGAACCGAGAACAACCATTTGAAAGAAAATATGAAAGAGCTTGTTATGCGCTTTTCCGACGGTATTGCTGCATTTGAAATTTCAGTTGACGGAAAAGTAAAACCCCTTTATGCAAGCGAAAACGTGTGTGAGTTCTTTGGATACACCAAAGATGAATGGCTTCCCTTGACGGAGAGCTTTACTCCTCTTGAAAACTTTGTTGCGTATAGTGAAGTGGCTTACGAGGATTTTGCAGAACTTC
>CABRZL010000035.1 GCA_902475435.1 uncultured Eubacteriales bacterium
GGTATGCGCCCGATCCGCAAGCCACTTTGCAACACTGTCCCAAGTCCAGTCAAAAGAAAAATGGTTATCACAGCCTGCATTGACCGCTCCATCGGAGGTGATTACAATGACGTCTCCCTCTACCAGCGGCAAGCTGCTTTCCCAGATAGATTTATTCTCCACTGTGCGATTCCGGCGTTCCGGCTGGACGATCTGTTTATTCCGGATAATCCATGCTTGGGGATTATCAAACTCTGTAAGCTGTGCCTCACCATTTTGGTCAATCGTAACCACACTGAAGGTACAATAATTTAAGCCCCGTTCTGAACACACTGGCAGCGTTCGGATTACCGCATCCACTGCAGATTCCACACTCTCGCCACCCATAATCATTGTGGAAAGAATCGTCGAACCCATCGTGGAAAGGATATTTGCTTTGACTCCGCTGCCCATTCCATCCGCAAGGACTCCAATAAAACGCTCCTCTGTCCGCTTCGTCTCAACCCGATCCCCGCAGACCTCTTCACCGTCGTGATTGATACTGCAGAAGCCAAAATCAATATAGATGTTCACGGCTCCTCCTCCCCTAAGATACGACGCTTCAGCTGATTCAGCGTAACCTTTGTTTCTGCGGTCGTCTCTCCCAGTAAAAACGCAATCTGTTGGGCTACTGTCATCTGTTTCTCAATGACCTTTTGTGCCATTTCTACACTTTGAAGACGGGACTGTTGCTGACTTGCCTCCTTTTCCTCCTCTTCTGTAACATCCCGGAACAATCCCAGAACCATTTTTAGTTCCTTTAATGGTACTAGATTTACTTCCACACGCATAAAAATTTCCGGAATATCCATACGTCGGTTTTGAATGGACAGTCCCGTGTCCAGGACATATTGAAAGTCTCCTGGATCCATAAGCTCAAAGATGTACTTTTCCTGGTCCGGCTGGATAGAAAATAAACTGCATGCTTCTTCATTCAGACCCACCACTTTTTGCGTCTCATCCACTAAAATTGCCGCCATAGGGAGGTGTTCATAGAGCACGCTGTATACATCTTGCTTGGCTTCCTGAACCACCTGGCGGCAGAGGCTCACATTTTCCTGATGCATCAGAATCGCCTCGGCCCTGGCACGGCAGGTATCAAATCCGCAGGCACCGCAGTTCTTTTGCTGTCTTGGATTTCCCACCCCAATATGATAAAGCATCTCCTGAATCTGTGCTTCATCAAAGGTCACCGCTCCCACACCGCGAGCAATCGCAGGATTGGACATTGCAATTCCCTGTGTATCGAAATAGGGGGTTCGTCCATCATGTTTCAGTTGATGCTCCAACAACTCCCCGGCGGCATATCGTTTGGAAAGGGACAGTTCTCCTGCTGGTCCGCCAATACATCCACCCACACAGGCATATAATTCCAAAATACAATGATGAACTTTGCCCTGTCTGAGCTGTTCCAGTACAGCCATGCAGCGATCCATTCCATCGGCCACAACCGCCCGATAGTCATGTTGCGGTATAAAATAGTTAACACATTCTATCATGCCGCCGGCAACTGCTCCAAGACATCCTATCCCGCCTGATTCAGATAACAGCGGCTCCTCATCACAGGATGCCACATCTATTTTCTCTTTCTCAAACCAGGCCATCAACTGAGGGAAGGTCAATACCGCATTGATCTCTGTAGAATGCCGCACATCTCTTGCCTCTTGCGTACGCGCCCCACAAACCGATACATATGCCACTGCTGCACTGGTAAAGTCTCTTTTTAGCATCCGTCCATGCGCAATCATGGGGGAGGCCACTGGCGCCAACGCCCCAATCAACTCGGGGTAGTACTGCTCCACCAGATTTCTCACAACAGGGCAATTTGTCAAAATCATATTGTCCATATGTCTTTCCCGAATTAATCGGGCATATTCCGACGCCACCGCCGCTATCGCTTCCGAAGCATCTGCGACATCCCAAATTCCCAGCTGTTGGGCAGCTGCTGCTAAACGCTCCAGGCTGACCTCTTCCGGCAGCAAAGCACGACAAGCCGGGTCCAAGGACAAAATCACTTTCCTTTTTGCCTGCAAAAACTGCTGCACTTTCGTTACCTGACTATCCAGCCATATTGCCCCATGTCCGCAGCTTTGATAGCAAATGCCACAATCCACACATCGGCTATCGTTGATGGTCACAGCACCATTTCGAAGTTCTG
Organism: uncultured Eubacteriales bacterium; assembly: GCA_902475435.1. GTDB lineage: Bacteria > Bacillota > Clostridia > Oscillospirales > Oscillospiraceae > HGM13006. The sequence goes on from CABRZL010000035.1 coordinate 2,177, forward strand.
CCGCATACACGGGACATTCCTGCATGCACCGCAAGCAGGACCGGCACTTGTCCTCCTGAATCTGATACGCACGCACAGGCCCCCACCTCCTGAAAATTAAACGTCATAATATATTTAATTATATCGCAAAAGCTGCAAGGGCACAAGCATCAGTAAATCTGCTTTAAAATTTCTCGCCTTAATCGCAAAATAATTCTCTTCTCTAGGCGAGAAATATAGGACTGTGATATTCCCAATAAATCCGCCACTTCCTTTTGCGTTTTTTCCCTTCCACCACCAATGCCATATCGCAAGGTCACAATCGTTTTTTCCTTATCCGAGAGATTACCCAGAGCTTCCCGCAGAAGGCGCAGATCAACATCATCCTCCATAGGCCGGGATACGGCATCGGGTTCTGTTCCCAATACATCGCCAAGTAGCAATTCATTTCCATCCCAATCTGTATTGATTGGTTCATCCAGGGATACATCTGTTTTGTGTGAAGCAATCTTTCGGATATACATCAAAATCTCATTCTCAATGCAACGGGATGCATACGTGGCCAGTTTAATATTTTTCTCCGGCCGAAAGGTATTCACTGCCTTAATAAGTCCGATGGTACCAATCGAAATAAGATCCTCTAAATTGATTCCCGTACTCTCAAATCTTCGGGAAATATATACAACCAGACGGAGATTGTGTTCAATCAGAACCTGTTTAGCCGACTCATCTCCTGCATTCATGGCCTCAATTGCGGCACTCTCCTTTTTGCGTTCCAGCGGCGGCGGAAGTATATCGCTTCCTCCTATGTACATCAGTTTCTCCGGCAGCTTTTTTGCTGCAAGCCATTTGGTCAAAATCTCAATCATATTACTCCCCCCAGCAGAGCCTCATAGCCTCCTCCATCTGATACTGGAACAGGCGAAAATGCCATGAGCATGGCTTCCTTTTTTCCTCCAATTTTTGTTTCCTCCGGCCGAATGGCCAGCAGCATTCCTCGGCTGACGCCCACCGTCTTATACGGAATCAGACGGGGATGCAGGGATGGCCGCAGAGCCGACAACCGCTCCAGCAGAATCGCCGGTTGCTGAAGTTCCTCCTCTGTAATCGGTACTTCCGGAAGAAGCCGTCTGAGTATGTCGCCGTCTGCCACCAGTACCGGGCACCCTGAAATTGGATCTTTTAGCGTATTCCCCGTATCTCGGAGAGCAGTAAACACCGTTTCCCTTCCTCCCAACCGAACCGTGACCTCCGCTACGTCGCCTCCCTGGTGGGAAAGACGTCCCAGGCCCCACTTCATCAGCCCAAAAGCGCCGCCGGCCGTCAATGCCAGAACGCCAAGGCTCACAGGATAGTATACCCGGTTTCCCACCAGTGCTGCCGGAGCTGAAAACAGTTCTGTCAGCAACAACACAATTCCGGAAAAGGCCGCTGCCAAAAGCAGAAACACAACGCCCCGGCGCAGCAGCCCTCTTCCCGTCCCAAAGGAGATGATGCACAATATCCCAGCAAACACCAGTTCCCAGAACAGATTGCCCAGAAATCGGAATTCCGGCAGCAGGCTGATTGCAGCATAAACTCCGCCTACCAGCGCCGCCAGCAAAATTCTTTTCCGCCTCAAAGGCGTGGCGGTGACGCTTCCACAAGCTACCAACAGGAGATAATCCAGCAGCCCATTGAGCAATAGCACCTGGTCGAGATAAACTACCATTTCCATCCCCCTGGAGCATCATAGCACGTCCATCATGAAAAGGTGCTCGAAACCGGCATCGGAAGAAAAATAATCAAGCCTTTAAACGCCGCATTATAGCTATCTCTTATGTTCCTTGCAATGTCCCATTTTCGTTCCATCCCTCAGATTTTTGTAAAAATGAACAATACGCTCATAAACGTTTATGTTGTTTTCCAATGTGCGCCATTTGCTCCCATAGTATAATGCAAATAGATGTTCATGCACGGCCATGCAATGTACAGAAAGGGAACACAGGCGTATTCGCGCCCATATTTTGCTCCCTAATTGGATACATTATGAGAAAGAAGGATCACTATGGCAATCAAGGTCGTAAGTAATGTGTTGCACAATCCCACAAATATTTTAGCAGGCAAAGTGGCAATAATCACCGGTGCTGCTCAGGGCATGGGCGCTATGCATGCCAGAGGCTTTGTCATGGAGGGCTGCAAGGTCGTAATTACAGACGTTCAAGACGAAAAAGGCCAGGCTCTGGCGGATGAACTGGGTGAAAACGCAGTCTATATGCACCTGGATGTCTCCAACAGTAAGCAATGGCAGGAAGTCGTGCAAAAAACAGAAGAAACTTTCGGTTATGTGACTATTCTGGTCAACAATGCAGGCTACGGCGTATTTAAAACATTAGATGAGCTTACAGAAGAGGATTTTATGAAAACCTTCCGGATTGATGAGCTGGGCGTATTTCTGGGAATGAAGTATTGTTCCGCTTCCATGAAAAAAGCGGGATATGGCTCCATCGTCAATATATCCTCTGTAGACGGTCTGGTCAGCGCAGCCACCGCTATCGCCTATAGTGCCTCCAAACACGCGGTAACAGGAATGACAAAGGGCGCCGCCGTAGAACTTGGGCCATATAAAATCCGTGTCAATTCCGTGCATCCCGGCATTATCAAATCGCCCATGGCAGAGCAGGCTGATGTGGTGGAATACCTAAAAAATTTGGAAAAGGATATTCCCCTGCGCAGACGTGCAGAAGTTGATGAAGTAACCGAAGTTGTAATTTTTTTGGCATCTGACGTATCCTCCTATGTCAACGGCACCCAGATTGTTGTAGATGGAGGTCTAATCTGCGACCTGTAGTATATACTATTTTTCGGTTTTCCAACATAAATCTAGCACACCTTATGTAAGGCTCCTATATCAAACAAACCGGACCGGCTGAAGGCAATCAACCTTCAGCCGGTCCGGTTTATATTATAGTCCTCTGCTCTCCTCACTGCGCATTCGAATGTTACCATGTAATGCCCCATCAATAAGTGCCAAGAGTTTTTCTCGGTCCTCGCAGAGGGTCCCCTTCAGGGGAAGATAATTGGAAGCATGATCCGAGGTGAAATGCATCCCCGACACTTGAAGATTTCGGATCAGTTCCGCCGTTTCCTCCAAACTCTCCTTTGCAGAAAGCACCTGGAATTCTCCGCGCAGAGCCTGGTTCCCCAGTTTTGTTCCTTCTACCGGTGTGTAATTCATAGCCGAAAGGTGGTTTGGCCTCATTTTATTGACCAAGCTTGCAGTTTCTCTGGCATTTTCCATGGAAAGCGGTTTTCCCCCCAAGCCAATGAGCACAATCCCCCACAGGTCAATTCCAGCATCCCGAAGCCGCTCCCCCGCGTCCAGCATCTGAGCGCGGTCAACTCCTTTGTTTGTAAACTTCAGCAGCGAATCCATGCCGGTTTCAATTCCCAGATATGCCCGTCCCAGGCCGGCTTCCCGAAGCAACCGAAGTTCCTCCGGCGTTTTTTTTCGGGTACTGATCGGTCCGGCATAAGTGGAAATCAGACGACAATATGGAAAATCTTTTTTGATTTCCTTCAGAATTGTTAAAAGGTCTTCTGTATCCATGGCGATGGCATCGCCGTCGCAGAGAAATACCTTTTCATAGCGGTCATAAAAACAAGCTGCTTCCCGGATATCACCCAGAATTTCATCCAAGGGCCGTACCCGGAACTTTTTTCCCTTATACATGCCGCAGAAAGTACAGCCATTGTGGCTGCACCCGATCGTAGCCTGGACCAAAAAACTTCTCCACTCACCGGGAGGCCGATATACCGGCGGCTCATACTCAATCATTGTTCTTCCTCCAATATGATTTTCAGCGTATCAATCAGCACGTCCATCTCTGCCTCCGTACCAATTGTAATTCGTAAAAAATTGTCGATACGCGGTTTATCAAAATAACGTACCAGCACACCTCTCTCCCGAAGCCGCTGAAACAATGTGCGTGCGGGTACTTTCTGATGAGACGCAAATACAAAATTGGTCTGGGAAGGTAGTACAGTAAATCCCAGCGTCTGTAATTTCCCAGTGGTAATTTCCCTAGTTTTCGCAATGACACGGCAGGTATCATAAAAATATTCCCGGTCCTCCGCTGCTGCTTTGGCCGCCGCCAATGCCAGCCGATCCAATGTATAGGAATTCATGGAATTCTTCACCGTCTGAAGTGCATGAATCAGCCCTTCATTTCCAAAGGCAAACCCAATCCGCATTCCCGCCAGAGCACGGGACTTGGAAAAAGTCTGAACCACCAGCAAATTTTCGTATTCGGACACCAAGCCAGCCGCTGACTCACATCCAAAATCCACATAGGCCTCATCCACAATCACCACGTGATGGGGATTTGCTTCCACCACCCGACGCACTTGCTCCAAAGGAAGTCCGATACCGGTGGGTGCATTGGGATTTGTCAGTACCACCGTTCCATCATCCAGCATCAGCTTTTCCAAAGGAATGGTATAATCCTCGTTTACCGGTACAATTCGGCAATTGTTCTGAAAGAATTTTCCATATACCGGGTAAAAACTGTAGGTGATGTCCGGGAACACCGCCGGGGTATCCTCATCCATAAAGGCCAGAAAACAGAAGGCCAGCACCTCGTCGGATCCATTGCCTACAAACGCTTGTTCCGGTTGAAGTCCATATAGACCCGCCAGGGTGCTGCGAAGCTCCATACACTCAGGGTCCGGATATAGACGCAATTCTGACAGATCCACAGCCGCAATCGCCTCCTGTACTCTGGGAGACGGTGGATAAGGATTTTCATTGGTATTCAGCTTTACATAACGGCGATCTCTTGGCTGTTCCCCAGGCACATAGGGTTCTAACGACCGAATACGGCGGGACCAGTAAGCCTGATTCATTCTACTCCACTCCTTCGATGCCCATTCCGCAGGATCACCCGCAGAAAAGTTTTTCCATACATTTGATATTTTACGGGGTTTACCCCCGGAATCTGCATCATATCATATTCGTTTTGAGGACGCCGAACGGCCATTTCCTGCAGTGTACGGTCTGTAAAAATCAACTCCGGAGGTAGATTAGCCCGATCTGCAAAGTCCTTTCGCACGCTACGAAGCATATCATACAGGCTCTTTTCCCGTTTTCTCTGTGCCCCCATCCTCAGCACTTTAAAAATATGTTCCTTTGCCAAACAATTACCACAATAACCGCAACGTTCCGGCGAGTCTTGCCCAAAATAATTCAAGATATAATGCCGCAAACATCCGGAGGTCAAACAGTACTCTTTCATACGTTCCAACTTATTCAGTTCCATTTGTATTCGATCCTGAGCCCTTTGCGGTTCCGTTCCTTCTTGGGATGATCGAATCAAAAACTCTGCCGTATGAACATCTCCAGGCCCATAGAGCAGCAAGCACTCAGCTTTTGAGCCATCTCGCCCTGCGCGCCCTACCTCTTGATAGTATGTTTCCAAATTCTTTGGCATATTATAGTGTACTACAAATCCAATGTTTTGCTTGTCGATTCCCATTCCAAACGCATTCGTGGCTACCATAACTTGAAGTTTATCAAACAGGAACTGATTTTGTCCTTCCCGGCGTTCTTGCTCATTCATCCCAGCATGATAGCCGGATGCAAGTACCCCATGCTCTTTTAAAATACTCGCAACCCGATCTACCTGCTTTCGGGTAGAACAATAGACAATGCCGCTATCCTCTGGGTGCTGTCGGACAAACTCCAACAGGGAGGCCATTTTGTCTTGAGGCCGAATTACCCGTAACATCAGGTTTTCTCGGTCAAACCCCGTCACTTGAATTTCCGGAGATTGTAGTTGTAAGTATGTTAAAATATCCTGCTTTACTGCCGGTGTCGCCGTTGCTGTGAAGGCCGCCACAGGGGGGCGATTGGCAAGACCCGCCACAAAGGGAGCAATATTCATATAGGAGGGCCGAAAATCATGGCCCCATTGGGATACACAGTGCGCTTCATCCACAGCTACCATGGAAATATGTACCGATCGGACAAACGCAAGAAATTCTTCTGTCATCAACCGCTCTGGCGCCACATAGATAATTTTATACATTCCCATGCGCGCATTGTCCAACGCCTTGAGATATTGGCGATAGCTTAAAGAGCTGTTAAAATACGCCCCTGCAATTCCTGCAGCCTTCAGGGCCCGGACCTGATCCTGCATCAAAGAAATCAGCGGCGAAACAACCAATGTAATTCCCGGCAGCATCAATGCCGGAATCTGATAACACATGGACTTGCCCGCTCCAGTGGGCATAATACCAAGAACATCTCGGCCCTCCATAAGGGCAGAGATCAGCGTTTCCTGAGCCGGACGAAAGGAGGAATAACCAAAATGCTCATACAAAAGCTTCCGAGCACTTGCCACGGTATCATGCGTCGGCATGCCGGATTTCCTTAATATTCTTTTCCAGCTTGGATCGGGCGCCCAGGACCTCATGACCGCAGCCCAGACATTTTAAACGAAAGTCCATACCAGTCCGAAGGACCTTCCATTCCTTCGATCCGCAAGGGTGCGGCTTTTTCATCACTAAAATATCTCCAAGTCTTACATCCATAATTTATCACCTCAACGCATAAGTTTCCGTTCCTTCGGCAACAATAGGGCCGAAGGAGTGAAAATAATATGTCCATTACCATCACTTGCGAATTTCAAAATCCATATCAGGCTCAACAGGCTGCTCAGCGGCTCCGTCGTCGGGGTTACACCGTCTCTGGTCTGTCCAGCCACACTTCCGCCCCCTCGGCGGGAAAAGCCATGCTGGTGGCATATCCCTACGGCACCACAGGCGGCAACACCTTTGGCAACAATCTCATGGCGAGTCTGCCGCCTTTGGCGGGAAACGGTGTCACAACTTCAGAAAAAAAGCCTCTGATTTCCGTGCTTACCGACGATACGCAAACCGCTGACGCCAGGACTTTGCTAGAATCCCTCGGCGGACGCATCCTGTAAACTTCATTGATCTGGCACAGGGGAACTCCCCCTGTCCTACATAATAAAACAAGAAAAGTCAATCAGGGAGGAATCATCATGAACCATACATATTATCCCGAAGGCATGTTCCCTTCGGAACTTCAGTGCAACAATATGAGCCGAGAACAATTAAAAAAAGCTTATCTTGACGGAACCATCCTCGAAGGTATTGCCCGTTCAGCCAACGCATCCCATGATTTAATGGTAGATCTGGGCTGCGTTCAGGGAATGATCCCCCGGGATGAAACAGCCATTGGCATTGCTGACGGCAGCGTTCGGGACATTGCCATTTTAAGCCGGGTTGGGAAACCCGTGTGTTTTCATATCACATCCATCGACGGACTCTATAGCGACAAGCCAACAGTCACGCTCTCCCGTCGGAGTGCACAGCAGGAGGCATTGGATTACCTTCTATATCAGGTTCCCATTGGCACAGTATTGCCTGCCGTGGTCACGCACCTGGATCGATTTGGCGCTTTCTGCGACATCGGATGCGGCAACGTATCTCTCCTGTCCATTGAGCATATTTCTGTTTCCCGAATTAACCACAGCAAAGACCGGTTCACTGAAGGGCAGCATATTTTTACTGCCATTCTATCCCGGGACCTCAGATTAAAGCGCCTGAGTCTGACGCATCGGGAGCTGCTGGGTACCTGGGCTGAAAACGCTTCCCTGTTCTCCGTCGGCGAAACCGTGGTCGGCATTGTACGAAGCATTAAGGATTACGGTGTATTTATTGAACTGTCTCCCAACCTCTCCGGTCTGGCAGAATATCGAGACGACCTTCTGCCAGGAGATCGCGTATCTGTATACATCAAAGCTATTTTACCAGAACGGCAAAAGGTCAAACTCATCGTAATCCGCACACTCCCCCAGGAAAAATCCGTTCCCCCCATCCATTATTTCCAAGACTCCGGCTCCATCAACGGGTGGAGCTACGAAGGGGATGCCCTGGCCTACTGCTGAGGTCCCGTAATCAGATCCCAGTATGCCTTTGCCGCTTGTTCAATCTTATTGGATCCGTATTTGTAATATTTACGATCTTTGATCTCATCCGGCAAATATTGTTGCACAACATAATGATTTTCAAACATATGAGGATACTGATAGGTGAGACCCCGCCCTAACTTCTCAGCGCCGCCATAATGAGCGTCTTTGAGATAGGCGGGGATCTCGCCACTTTTGCCTGCTCGAAGATCCGCCATAGCATCATCAATCGCACATATTGCAGAGTTGGATTTAGGACAAGTGGCCAAAAAGATCACAGCCTCTGCCAGAGGAATCCGCGCTTCCGGCATCCCGAGCTGCAGCGCCGCATCCACGCAAGCCTTGACTACAGAAATTGCTGTGGGATATGCCAGCCCTATATCTTCCGATGCAACGACCAGCAGTCGTCGGCAAGCAGAGGCCAAATCGCCTCCTTCCAGCAAACGCGCTAAATAGTGGACGCCTGCATCCGGATCCGAACCACGGATGGATTTCTGAAACGCTGAAAGCACATCATAATGACTATCCCCATCCCGGTCAAACCGTATCGCAGATTTTTGCGTGATTTCCACCGCATCGGACAACGTAATGGGAAGGATACCATCTTGCTCCCGTCCAGTAGAAAATAACAATTCCACTGCATTCATAGCCTTTCGGATATCCCCACCACATGCCATCGCCACATGCTCCAGTGCTCCCTCCTCGGGCTGGGCCTTCACCTGCTCTTTTTGCTCCATCAGGCGAACGCCGCGCTGGACGGCTTTCAGTGCAGCCTCTGGAGAAATGGGCTGGAATTCAAACACTGTAGAACGGGACAAAATGGCGCCATATACGTAAAAATATGGATTCTCTGTAGTTGAAGCAATCAATGTAACGCTACCGTCTTCAATGGACTCCAACAAGGATTGTTGCTGTTTTTTTGTAAAATACTGAATTTCATCCAGATATAACAACACACCATTCGGGGCCAGCAGCGTATCCGGCTGGGCAAGGATTTCTTTTACTTCCGCCGTGGTGGCCGTAGTCGCGTTTAATTTGTAAAGGGTACGACTCGTCTGAGCGGCAATGATACTAGCCACAGTGGTTTTGCCAGTACCGGAGGGACCGTAAAAAATCAAATTTGGAATTTTTCCAGACTCAATGATTCGACGGAGCATCTTTCCTTTCCCCAAAATGTGTTCCTGTCCCACCACCTCGTCCAGATTCTTCGGACGAATTTCATCCGCCAGGGGTTGATACATGGTTTTCCCTCCTTTTTCGATAATATTATACCACATTCTGCAAAAGTATGATATACTGAAAACAAACATTTTACGGGGTGAAAACCATGGAAGTTACGGAAAAAGTCAAAAATATACTCTCTGCCCTAAAGGCATTGTATCCCGACGCACTATGCGCTTTACATTATGACAAAGATTACGAATTGATGATCGCAGTACGCCTGTCTGCTCAATGTACCGATGCACGAGTCAACCAGGTCACACCAGCGCTGTTTGCCGCCTATCCCACCCTGGATGCTTTTGCAGAAGCGGACATTTCTGATGTGGAAAAAATGGTCCACTCCTGTGGTTTTTATCGCCACAAGGCCCGAGACATTGTTCTTGCTTGTCAAATGTTGCGTTCAGACTTTGGCGGCCGGGTCCCGGATAATATGGAGGATCTTCTGAAACTTCCCGGTGTGGGACGGAAAACCGCCAATCTACTGCTTGGCGATATTTATGGACAGGAAGGCTATGTCTGCGATACCCACTGTATTCGTATCTGTGGCAAACTGGGACTCACGCAAGGCAAAGATCCCCTGAAAGTAGAAATGCAGCTTCGGAAGGTCATTCCCCCAGAAGAGAGCAGCAGCTTCTGTCACCGGATCGTTCTCCATGGCCGTGCCGTCTGTACCGCCCGAAATCCAAAGTGTACGGAATGTACGCTGGCTCCCTACTGTGATTTCTTTACCGGAAACTCGGAGCAGGCTGTATGAGTCGGCCCATACGGATTGGACTGTGGGGACTGTTTGTCGGCTATCTGCTGGTACTGCTACGGATTACCGTGTTCCGTTCAGACTTTGGTGCCCATGCACTGGGTCAGGATGGACAAATTGTCTGGGTGCCGCTGGTTGGACTATATGGAATACTGCAAAACAGCATTCCATATTTTCTCTATCTGTTTATCGGTAATCTCATCTGGTTTGTTCCTTTTGGATTTCTACTTCCTCTCTTAACAAAAACAGGGGAACTCGTCATACTTTGGGGTTTTCTCCTTTCCTTTTGCATTGAGGCCTTACAATTTCTCTTTGGAACCGGTGTCAGCGAAACCGAAGATCTAATACTCAATACGCTTGGAACCGCTTTCGGCTATGGCATACTGTTGCTGTTCCAGAAGCGAAAACATATATAAGCGTGAAGTGCAAACAAAGCGGTGAATTTTCACCGCTTTAAATATACCCATGAAGCCCCCGTACAGAGACTTCCCCGGAAAACACTACACTGCTTTCCCCGTTGTCGTACCGTACAAGCAGCGCACCGTTTTCGTCAATTCCGACAGCCGTTCCAGTACGGACATGATTTCCCCTCTGAATTCGTACTGCTCGGCCCAAGGTAATGCAATCCCTTTCATACTGTCTCAGCCACTCGGATTTTGCCGTCAGCAGATCTTCAGACAGCCGGTACAATCGTTTAATCAATTTTACTGCCAGCAGATTCCGGTCAATGCTTTGCCCCGTCTCTATCAGGAGAGACGTAGCCTTTTGCCGGAGCTCCTCTGGAAAGTCCGATTCCCTATGGCTGCAATTGATTCCGATTCCAATGACAAGGGATTCTAATGTACCGCTTTCCCACTCCGCACTGAGTTCCGTAAGGATACCAGCCAGTTTTTTTTCTCCCAAAATCAGATCATTTGTCCATTTGATTCCTGGACGAATTCCACAGGCCGCTTCCACCGCGTCGCACGCTGCCACCGCTGCCATGGCCGTCCCATGTGGGATCTGAGCAGGCGCGCACCGGGGACGCAACAAAACCGACAAATACAGACCTTTCCCCCTGGGCGATACGAAAGCCTTCCCTTGGCGGCCGCGTCCTCCGGTCTGCTCATCTGAAAGGTAAACTGATCCATGGGGCGCTCCCTTCAATGCCTCCCGCTTCGCCAGGTTATTGGTAGAATCTACCGTTTCCAGCACTGTTATCTGACCTTCCCAGGGGTGTCCTTCCAACCAAGCGCAGATCTGCGCACGATCTAACGCGTCCGGCCGCCCTATCAGTCGGTACCCTAAATGCGTCACGGCTTCAATCTCATAACCGGTTTCCCGAAGCTTTTTTACCTGTTTCCATACGGCTGCCCGGGTAACCCCAAGCCGGGCGGAGATTTCCTCCCCGGAAAGGAATGCATTCCCGGCCTCTTCCAGCAGAGAAAGGACGCTGTTTTTCATTGTAAACTTCACCTCTCTCACAGAGTTTACCATTCGCCTCAAAAAAAAGCAAGAAAATTTCATTGCTGTAAAGGTTTTTCTCTTGACATCTCCGTATAAATTCGATATAATCTCGTTTGTTAAGTCTTGTGCCTTTACAGGAGGGTTCATATGAAACGGGACATGCTCACCTGCGCCCTGCTGTTCGATACCTACGGCGAGATGCTTACGGATAAGCAGCGGCTGTGCTGTGACCTTCGATATAACCAAGACCTGTCTCTCGGTGAAATTGGCGAACTGGAGGGAATTTCCCGGCAAGCTGTTCGGGATAATCTGGTCCGGGCTGAAGCTCAGATGCAAGAATTAGAAGAAAAAATCGGCGCGGTTCGCCGCAGCGTTCAGGCCGAAGCCGCATTGGAAGAATTGGACATGGCCTCCAAACTGGTTAAGGCATTGGGCCAGTCCGGACAAGACATAGCTGTCCACATTGAACGCGCCATCGCGTATATAAAGGAGTGACCTTATGGCCTTTGAAGGATTGACCGAAAAGCTTTCGGCCGCTTTTAAAAAACTCAGAAGTAAAGGACGTCTCACAGAAGCCGACGTGAAGGAGGCAATGCGTGAAATTCGCCTGGCTCTTTTGGAGGCAGATGTGAGCTATAAGGTCGTTAAAGATTTTGTCAAGAATGTTACAGCCCGGGCAATCGGCAGTGATGTTCTTGAAAGCCTGACCCCCGCTCAGATGATCGTCAAGATTGTCAATGAAGAACTGATTGCACTCATGGGAAGCGAAAACGCAAAGCTCACTATATCTTCTAAGCCTCCCACGATCGTCATGCTGGTAGGCCTACAGGGCGCCGGTAAGACCACCAACGGTGCAAAATTGGCGGGCTTAATGAAAAAAAATGGAAAAAAGCCTCTGCTGGTGGCTTGCGACGTCTACCGTCCCGCCGCCATCAAGCAGTTGGAAGTAGTAGGCGGTCAACTGGGAATTCCCGTGTTCCAGATGGGACAGGAAAATCCTGTGGACATTGCCAAGGCAGGCGTAGCCCACGCAAAACGAGAAGGACTCGATATGGTGTTTCTGGACACCGCCGGTCGGCTGCATGTGGACGAAGCATTAATGGAAGAGCTTTCCGCCATCAAAGAGGCCGTCTCCCCTGACGAGATCCTGTTGGTCGTAGACGCCATGACCGGTCAGGACGCAGTCAATGCTGCAACAGCATTTGATAATCAGCTGGACATTGATGGTGTAATGCTTACCAAACTGGATGGCGACGCCCGTGGCGGTGCAGCATTATCAGTCAAAGCCGTTACCGGCAAGCCGATCAAATTTGTGGGCACTGGGGAAAAATTGGACAACATTGAGGCTTTCCACCCAGAGCGCATGGCTTCTCGAATTTTGGGCATGGGCGATGTCCTAACCCTCATTGAGAAAGCAGAAGCCGCTCTGGATCAAAAGAAGGCAGCAGAATTGGAGCAAAAGCTCCGAAAGAATAAATTTACCTTACAGGACTTTTACGACCAGCTAGTACAGCTCAAATCCATGGGTTCCATCACAGATATCTTAGCCATGATGCCGGGTATAAACGCCGGAGCGTTAAAAGACGTCAAGGTAGATGAAAAAGCTATGTCCCACACGGAAGCCATTATCCTATCTATGACACCATACGAACGCGAAAATCCCAACTGCATTAACCACAGCCGTAAGCAGCGAATTGCAGCGGGCGCCGGGGTCAAGGTTCAGGAGATCAACAGTCTGCTCAAACAGTTCGATTCCATGCAAAAGATGATGAAGCAGTTCACCGGCGCTGGTTCCAGCAAGAAAATGAAAAAGCTTCAAAAACGAGGTGGATTCGGCAGTATGGGCGGTTTTGGCGGACTCGGTGGATTTGGCGGATTTCGATAACTTGTATCTGCAATCAATAATTTGTTCGTAACAAGCAAAGTGCTTTACGATAGATAGAGAAATGTTTTTGGAGGTGAAACACCCATGGTTAAAATCAGACTGCGTAGAATGGGCGCGAAAAAGGCTCCCTTCTACAGAATTGTGGTTGCTGACTCCCGCAGCCCTCGCGACGGCCGTTGCATTGAAGAAATTGGCACCTATAATCCTCTGACTGACCCTGCCACTGTCACTGTAGACGTTGAGAAGGCTCAGCAGTGGATCAAGAATGGCGCTCAGCCTACCGACACGGTGCGGGCCCTGCTTAAAAAGGCCGGCGCACTTTAATTCGGAGGAATGATCATGAAAGAGCTCCTGCTTTATATGGCACAAAATCTGGTGGACAATCCAGATGCTGTCTCTGTAACGGAGATCCCTGGAGAAGAAACTGTTTTGGAACTCCGCGTTGCACCGGAAGACATGGGCAAAGTGATTGGCCGTCAGGGTCGGATCGCCAAAGAGATCCGAACAATCATAAAGTCTGTGGCCCAGCGCAAAGGCGAACGAGTGAATGTAGAAATTATTGGATAACAACAACATGCGGTATGGATTCCATGCCGCATGTTGTTGTTTTGTATAATGACTTCTGTATAAATTCCCAATTTTTATCATGTCCCGATCCAGCCCCACATGATCACTTCACAAAAATATTACAAAAAGGACTTGTATTTGTATTTCAGCGCGGTATAATAAAAGCGAATATTGGCAGAGTAGAGACCTGTGGGTTAAGTGTCCGGAGAACGGGGAGTTGTCTCCGGAACGAAAAAAGACGTCTTTTGCCGTACCGGTCTCGCATCCCGCTGCCACATACCGGAGTTCCTCCTCTATGTGGCAACATGCCATATAGAGGAGGATTTTTATGGAACAAACCATCTTTTCCCGTAAATATTGGTGCCGCGCTTGCCGGGAACTGAAAAGCCTGAAACGGCTCACCTTTGCTGCCCTAATTTGCGCTCTGAGCGTCGTGGTCGGCGCGATGTATGTCATTGTAGGAGATAACTTGCGGGTATATTTCACATTCTTTGTCACAGCTGTTGGCTGCGCTGTTTATGGCCCTGTGCTGGGAATGCTAGTTGCTGCAGTCACGGATACCCTTAACTTTATCCTATTCCCGAGCGGCCCCTATTTCCCTGGCTACATGATAAGCGAAATGATCGCCGCTTTGATTTATGGGGTATTTCTCTATCGGAAAAAAATCACGGTTTTGCGGCTATTTGGGGCAAAATTTCTGGTAAATTATTTTGTAAACGTGGGATTGGGTAGTTTATGGAGCCAAATAATGTTTGGTAAGGGCTATCTTTATTATCTGGTAAAAAGCCTGATCAAAAACTCGTTACTCCTGCCCTTGGAAGTGATGTTATTAGCTGCACTGTTTACACTATTGGTCCCTGTATTTTCCCGTTTTGGACTGATGACAATTCACGAAAAACGGGATCTGGAAAAGCTGACATTCACCTCTAGTTCCTTTACGGTTTTTGGTTTGGATTGCCTCATTGGCGGTGGATGCAGTCTCTATTATAGTACAACGATAACTTCCGGCGCTACCGTATTCCGAGGCTTAGCGATTGGTTTGGCAGCTATGGGAATTCTTTTGCTGGTCCTTGGTCCAATTTTTCGACACAAAAGAGCCCGTGCAAAAGAATAATTAAAAAATCGTGAGACCGATATGGTCTCACGATTTTTTATAATCATTTTCACTCGCTTGTGAATGGAGCTTTATGTTCACCAGGCAGTCACCTGATAATCTTCTATTGCAATCTCTTCAAAGCTCTCATCATCACGAACCTCTAATGAAAACTCTACATCGGTAATGCTTTCAATCCCGTTTGATGCCAAGTCGGTATCACTCCAGCGGAAGCTGCTTACCGCCATCTTTCCGGGCGCTACAGACATAGCCCAGTAGGGATCGCACATGTAGCCATTGATCGACACATTTTCTGCCGAAAACCTCAAAGTCCGATCTGTATTGTTGCGGATAAATACTTTCATATTCTCATAATCCAGATCATCCTTCTCAAACCCAGTCACAATGAATTGGAAACTCTCATTGTCTGCCAGTATTACGTCCTGTTCTCCTGGAATATATTCATATGTACTGACTGCTTCAGCCCCTTGTGGCTCATAGGTAAAAGG
>CABRZL010000036.1 GCA_902475435.1 uncultured Eubacteriales bacterium
GATTTGAACCCAGCGACGAACTCAAGGCATCCATTCAGGAGCATTTAAAGAAACGCATCGCAAAATATGCCATGCCCAGCGAGATTGAATTTCGAGATACGCTCCCAAAAACTCTGGTAGGCAAGGTCGCATACACCGTACTGGAACGAGAAGAAGAAGAGAAACGCGCCTGTGTATCCTAGGGGGAATACGATGCAGTATATTGGTTGTCACCTGACCATTTCAAAAGGCTATGCCTCCATGGGCCGCCAAGCGGTTCAATTAGGCGGTAATACTGCTCAGTTCTTTACCCGGAATCCCAGAGGCGGACGCGCGAAAGAATTGGATCTATCTGATATTGACGCATTAAATGCATGGATGAAAGCCCATGCGTTTGGCCCTCTGATCGCACATGCCCCCTATACCATAAATCCATGCGCCAGCAACGAGAAGACGTTGGAATTTGCACAAATGACTATGGCGGATGATTTAAGGCGTCTTAATTTTTTAGATTGCTGCTATTATAATTTCCATCCCGGTAGTCATGTGGGGCAAGGCATTGAAACAGGAATCCACAAAATCGCTGATACGCTGAATTCCGTCATGTATCCAGAGCAAAAGACCATTGTGCTCTTAGAAACCATGGCTGGAAAAGGCAGTGAAGTTGGAAGCCGTTTTGAAGAACTGCGGGAAATCATCGATCGCGTAGCGTTGCAGGATAAAATTGGGGTTTGTCTGGATACATGCCATGTCTCTGACAGTGGTTATGATATCATAAATGATTTAGATGGTGTGCTGACAAGCTTTGACAAGATCATTGGCCTTGATCGACTCAAAGCTTTGCATCTCAACGACAGTATGAATCCGCCGGGCAGTCACAAAGACCGTCACCAGAAACTGGGACAGGGTTTCCTCGGATTGGACACGTTCCGCCGCATGATGCTGCATCCAGTCCTGAAGCCTCTCCCCAAGGTGTTGGAAACGCCAAATGACTTAGACGGATATGCCTCAGAGATTCGTCTGCTACGCGAAATGGCTGGAGAATAAACGGAACATATTCCGAAAGAGCACAATGCTTTTAACAGGCACTGTGCTCTTTTTCTGTCTTCGCAATCATACACGCGTAAACTTCAGAATCTATAATGCAACCGCAAATCGATACACATAAAACTGCTGCAACTCTGTTATTTTCTATTTGTTCAGATTTCTTCCACAAAACGAACAAGCTCTTTGTCTACTATACGATTGGGAGGAACGCTTATGCGCATTTTGGTTGTTGAGGACGAGCCACGACTGGCAGAAACAATTCGCGATATTTTGGAAAGTCAACAATTCCTCGTAGACGTTGCACTCACTGGGACAGAGGGGCTGGACAATGGACTTACGGGCATCTATGATGCTATTTTGCTGGATATCATGTTGCCAAAATTGGATGGTATTACAGTAACAAAGCGGCTTCGGGCCGCATCCTGCACATCGCCCATCCTGATGCTCACTGCCAAGGCCGGTCTAAACGATCGGATACAAGGGCTGGACAGCGGCGCAGACTACTACTTAACGAAACCATTTCATACACAAGAACTTTTAGCCTGTCTTCGGGTTCTATTGCGCCGAAACAGGGAAATCCAGCCTCAACTTCTTTCTTGCGGAGATACTACTTTGGATTTATCAACCTGCCTTTTAACGAGAACCGCAAAAAGCGTCCGGCTGTCCGCCCGAGAGTTTGAGCTCATGCGGATGCTTATGGCAAATTATCCTGCCGTTGTCCCCAAGGAAACCCTCCTTTTAAAGGTCTGGGGATACGACTCGGGGGCAGAAGACAACAACGTAGAGGTCTATATTTCATTTCTTCGCAAAAAGCTGCGTCACATTGGTTCCAATTTACAAATCAGCGCTTTGCGAAGAATCGGATATTATTTGGAACAACGCACATGATTCGACGATTACGCCTCAAAATTATCATGTTGATTCTTCTGCTCTCAGCCGTTTTGCTGAGTATTGCCGCCGGTGCATTTTACTCAGCCACTGCTGTGGGGCTAAGGCGGGACAGTGAGAGCTTACTGATGCGCGTAATAGGCGAACCGCCTCTAATTACGCCATTTGAACGGAATTCTACAGAGGTACAGCTCCCCTATTTTGTTGTCACTACTGACTCCAGCGGTAAAGTGACAATGACAGAAGGCGGATACTTCACACTGACAAGCCGTCAGCAGCTCCAGGATATCGTGACCGCCTGCTTGGGACAGAGTTCGGCGCTCGATCAATTGGAAGACTCCAACTTGAGATATTATCGGACATCCACAGAAAATGGATGGCGCATTGCCTTTGTAGATATCACATTGGAACAAAGCACATTACAGACTTTATCGCGCAATCTTCTGCTACTATGCAGCGGCGGACTGTTGTTGATCTTTCTCCTAGCGCTTTTGGCCTCCAGGCTCTCTGTACGCCCCATTGCCAAAGCTATGGCATTGCAACAACAGTTCTTGTCAGACGCTTCTCATGAATTAAAGACCCCTCTTACAGTGATTCTCAGCAATTCCGAATTGTTACTCTGCCAACATGCTTCATTGGACAGAAAGCAGCGATGGCTTCAAAACATTCAATATGAGGCGCAGCAAATGCAGTCGTTGGTCCTTGATCTGCTGGAACTGGGGCACACAGAAAGCGGCTTACCCCGCCAATCCTTTACTCCCATAGACCTTTCGGAACTGGCCGAAACATGCGCATTGTCTTTTGATTCTCTCGCATACGAGGCGCAGCATACAATCCATTTTCATGCAGAACCCGCCCTTTGGGTGCAGGGAAATTCTCAGCAGCTTTGGCGGTTACTTTCTATCCTTTTGGATAACGCTATAAAGTACGCTACGCCCAAAACCGCAATTCAGTTTTCATTATGTCATAGGCGGCGCCTTGCCGTGGTAACCGTTTCAAATCTTGGCCCCTCCATCCCATCAGAACAGCTTTCTCATCTATTTGACCGATTTTACCGAATCGACTCGTCCCGAAATGGATCTGAGAGCTTTGGCCTGGGGTTGTCCATTGCAAAGAGCATTGCGGCACAGCATCGTGGCACAATTCAAGCGCAAAGCCACGATGGAACAATCTGTTTTACCATTGAGCTTCCGCTGACGAAACGCAGATGACCGCACCCGATTGGGTGCGGTCATCTGTATCTCATAAGCAGTTCCCTGGTCACGGCGCTGTGGAATCCGCAGCACTTGCGGACTGTTCCGGTTCAGCCGGGGTAACTTCATACATATCCCATGCATCGACCCGTGACAGTTCAAAACTGCTTACCGTTCCATCATCGTCTGTAGCTGTAATAGCTAAATCAATCATAGATGTGTTTCCATTTGAAACAGAAAAGACGATCTTCCCCTCCGTTTCCGTTCCCTCTACTTCATTTTCACTCATTTGAACCAACACGGTTCCTACCTGTTCTTCCTCACTATTCTTCACAGTAAATGTATACTCCTGATCCACCGACAGGCCGGACAAAAACGCATATCCGCTGAAATCAGTTTCTGCCGTTTGTGTTCCATCCGCAGATTCCACCGTAACCGTCCCATTTCTGACCGGCG
The DNA here is from genome assembly GCA_902475435.1 of uncultured Eubacteriales bacterium. Lineage (GTDB taxonomy): Bacteria > Bacillota > Clostridia > Oscillospirales > Oscillospiraceae > HGM13006. The sequence continues at coordinate 3,564 of CABRZL010000036.1, forward strand.
TTCCTCTTCGATCATAGACCTGCAATTTTAGGCAAATGCCCGATGAGGTTTCTACATAATCTGCAAATTGCTCATCAACGCTAATCGTCTCTTCTGCGGAAGCTTCTTCCATAGAAGTTTCCTCCTCGACTTGCGATTCCATGCTGGATTCTGCACTGCTGTCGATATTGCTTTCTTCCTGCACAGTAGATTCAGCAGACGCTGTACTTTCGGTCCCAGTTTCATTGCTGCCGCAGGATGCCATCATAAGCATCATCGACAGTACAACACCAATTGAAATATATCGGCTGACTTTCATTCATATACTCCTTTCTACTTGATCGTGCTATCAATGTATCATTCAATTTTGAAAAAAATTTTAATAATATGTGAAATTCCTAGGGACAACACCAAAGTTTGCAACAGGATTTTACCTATTCCATCCCGGCACTGCACTTTGACTTGCTTTCAGCTTTCTTAAAGGTTTGGACTCTATAATACAGGCAAACCATTTGGGAAAGGAAGCATACTATGATCGAAGTCAAGCAACTGACCAAACGTTACGGCAATCACACTGCAATCAACAGCCTGAGTTTCTCCCTGGAAAACGGGCGTATCTATGGTTTCCTTGGGCCTAACGGAGCCGGAAAATCCACCACAATGAACATCATGACCGGCTGTTTGGCCGCTACCAGCGGCGAGGTTCGCATCAATGGCCTGGATATTTATGAAGATAGCACTACTGCAAAACGTCTGATTGGCTACCTTCCTGAACAGCCGCCGCTGTATATGGACATGACCCCGAGAGAATATCTGGACTTCGTGGTTCAGGCAAAAGGGGTCCCAAGGAAGGATCGAGACGCACAGGTAGTCCAGGCAATTGAACAGACAGGTCTTATCTCTGTAGAAAATCGCCTCATTCGGAACTTATCGAAAGGCTATCGTCAACGCACCGGAATTGCACAGGCACTGCTGGGCGAACCGGAGATTATCATTTTGGATGAGCCCACTGTAGGGCTGGATCCCAAACAGATGATTGAGATTCGTAATCTGATCCAATCCCTGGGGCGGGAACATACGGTAATTCTAAGCAGCCATATCCTCAACGAGGTGCAAGCTGTCTGCGACTATATTTTAATCATCTCCCACGGAGTCCTGGTTGCCAGCGACACTCCTGAAAATTTGGAGCGTATCCTGGCCGGGTCCATCACCCATGAGCTGGAGGTAGAGGGCACCGAAGAGGCTATTACCACGGCATTATCTGCATTGGAGGGATTTCAGGATCTCTCTCTTCTTCCTGCTGCCGACAAAACACATCTGCAAGTGCGGCTGACCCAAAAAGATACTGCAGAGAGACGCAAGGAAATCTTTTTTGCATTATGCGATGCACGTATCCCCGTTTTCTCCATGACGCAAAGCCGCATCAGTCTGGAAGATGTATTCCTGGAGCTCACCTCAGACACGCCGGAGACAGATGGGAAGGAGGCTACACAAGATGGCGGCAATCTATAAAAGAGAAATTCAGTCCTACTTCCATGGCGTTGCAGGATATGTCTTTTGCGCCTTTATTCTGCTGTTCGCCGGCATATACACTATGGTATTGAATCTGCGGGGCGGTTATTCAGAATTCGAATATGTGCTGAGCAATATGACCTTTATCTATCTCATCGCCGTTCCAATTCTGACCATGCGCTGTATTGCGGAAGAACGAAAAAGCAAAACCGACCAATTGCTTTACGCGTTGCCCTTGTCCATGACTAAAATCGTGGCCGGAAAGTATTTATCCATGATTACTGTATTATCGGTCCCCACTGTCATTATGGCGCTCTATCCCTGGCTGCTCAGCAGTTTCGGCAATGTCAACCTGAAGGCTGCCTATAGTGCATTGATTGGCTTTTTTCTTCTGGGCGCCGCTTTAATTTCTATCGGACTCTTTCTTTCCTCCATGACCGAAAGCCAGGTTGTCGCCGCAGTGGGAACTTTGGCAGTACTTTTAATCGAGTATTTTTTGTCCTCTCTCACCGGATATTTGGGAACGTCTGCATTAGCTTCCCTTGCAGCGTTTACTGTTGTTGTTCTTTTCATCACGGTTGTAACCGCACTATTAACAAAAAATTACCTGGCCGCTACCATCGTCTTTCTTGTGGGCGAGGGCGCACTTTGCATCACCGCATTCTTGGACTACAGTCTGCTGGAAGGAGCATTTCCCGCTATTTTAGACGCGCTTGGACTCTTTACACGATTTGACAACTTTATCAACGGTATTTTTGATATAACCGCCATCCTATTCTACCTTACCGTCATTGTCGTATTTCTGTTCCTGACTGTACAGGCTCTTGAAAAACGGAGGTGGAACGCATGAGACATCCTGCAAAATCAGCTTTTGGCAAATATGTGCTGCATTCTTTCTCCACGCGCAACTTTCATGTTGGAATCTACAGTGTGCTCGCCACCATTGGCGTAATTGCCATTGCAGTGATTATCAATTTGCTTGCAGCAAAATTACCATCAACGATGACACAGCTTGACTGTACTGCCAATCAGCTTTACTCCGTTTCTCAGGAAACCAAGCTCATGACAGAGGATCTTTCGCAAGACGTTACCATTTATCTCTTAGCCCAGTCTGACAACATCGACAGTACGCTTGAGGCTCTGCTTGACCGATACCGCGCTCTGAGCGACCACATTCAAACCGACGTGATTGATCCTGTTGCAATCCCCACGTTTGCAGAGCAATATACCGATGAGACAATCCGTGAAAACAGTCTCCTGGTGGTATCCGGAAACAAAAGCCAATATATTGACTACTATGACATTTATGCTACAAATTACGACAGCTATTATTCTACCGGCAGCGTCACCTATGACTTTGACGGGGAAGGCCTAATCACCAGCGCAATCAATTACGTGACCAGTGATAACCTGACAAAAGTCTATATGCTCACAGGTCATGGGGAAAGCAGTCTCAGCACCGATTTTTCCACCGCCGTATCCCGACAGAATATTGAAATAGCCGAATTAAATCTTCTGACGGAAGAATCCGTACCAGAAGACTGTCAATGCCTGATGATTTTAGGCCCCACCTCAGATATTTCCACCGAAGAGCTGGAAAAAATACAAAGCTATCTTTCATCCGGCGGAAATCTCATGCTGTTGACAGATGAAACGGAAGAACAGAACGAAAACCTTTCCACGCTGATGGCAAGCTATGGGGTTGCGGCAGAACCTGGTCTCGTTCTTGAGGGAGACAGCAACTATAGCGTCTACGGTTATAACTACTATTTGCTGCCGGAGATCATGTCCCATACCATCACAAGCCCACTCTCCTCTTCCGGCTATTACGTACTCGTACCATTTGCCCAAGGACTGTATGAAACCGAAACGCAGCCGGATTCCGTCTCCATCACTCCCCTGTTGGCGACTTCTGAGCAGGCCTACATAAAATCGGAAGGAATGGATATGCAGACCACCTCGCAAGAGGACGGAGACAAAACAGGACAATACTATCTGGGCCTTGCCATCACCAATCAGATCGACGACGATACACAATCTCAAATAGTCTGGTTCTCCAGTTCCATGCTGTTGGACGATGGCGCAAATGAAATGGTAGCCGGCGGGAATCAGGACCTATTCCTGAATTCACTAAAATGGATGTGTGGGGAAACGGATGCTATTACGATACACACCAAAAGTCTCAGCTCAGAGCTGTTGACTGTGACTGCTGCTGACGCAAATCGGTGGGCCCTCATTCTGGTGATACTGCTTCCTGTCGCGTTTTTAAGCACCAGTTTCGCCATCACAATAAGGAGGAAGCGCAGATGAATAAACGAACTGCAAAGCTATTGTCCCTGCTTGGCATTTTCATTCTTCTACTGGGTGGTTATGGCATCATCTCCTCTTTCGTCAGTCAGGAAGATTCAGAAGACACCACCGCCTCTACCATGACCGTTGCTGCCATAGAAGCAGAAGAGGTAGATCAACTTCGTTGGACCTATGATGAGGAAACCATTTCTCTCTCCCGGCAGGATGACACCTGGGTCAACACAGAAGACGATACGATGCCCATAGATCAGGATAAAGTAAGCACTATGCTTTCTGCGCTCAGCAGCATTGTTTCCAACCGCAAGCTGGACACTCCGGAAGATCTCAGCATCTACGGCCTGGATACTGCAACCTGTGAGATTACGGTGACAGAACAGGATGGTACGGAGATTTCCTTTTCCATTGGCGATTATAACAGTGTCAGCGGCTGTTACTATCTCATGTACAACGATACCATTTATCTGGTAGACGAAACTTTGCTTTCTGCATACAGTGTTACAACACAGGATTTAATTGCATATGAAGAACTGCCGGATTTATCTGACACGCAGTCTATGACCATCACTTCTGGCGACAATACGCTGACCTTAATTCACTGCACAGAAAACATGGAAGAATTCACCTACACGGATTCCTATACTTGGTTCTTGGAGGAAGACGACAACTATACCCCGCTCTCTACTTCTGCCGTCTCCTCTTTAAAAAGCACCATTGCTGAGATGGAATTTCTAAGCTGCATCGCTTGGAACGCAGATGCAGAAGTATTGGAAGAAACCGGTCTCTCCAATCCTGCTGCAACTGTTACCGTGCAGTATACAGAGACAGACAGTGAAACAGAAACCGAAACATCGCATACGCTTACAATATTACTCGGCAACTATGTTGATGAAAGCTGTTACGTCATGCTAGAAGACTCTGATCTGATCTATACCGTCGATGCCTCTGTTGCCGATACTCTCCTCCTGCTGCAAGCCTCCAGTTTGCTTCCAAATGACATCTGCCTGGTAACTGAGGATTCTGTAGACACCCTGGTTATCACAATAGACGGGGAAACCTCCGAAATAAACATGACCCACGAAACGGAAACTGCCGAGGATGGAACCTCCGGCGTAACCACTACCAGTTATTTCGACAATGTTGAATTAGACCCGGAGTCTGTCCAAAGCGCATTCGACATGCTCAACAGCATGTCTGCTCAGGGAACCGCTGACAGTACCGTCAGCCAACGGGATACCGTATTAGAGCTGACTTTCTATCGAAACACGGACACCTTCCAAGAACTGACCTTAACATTCAGCACGTATGACAGTGCAAGCTATTTAGTGACATTCCAGGGGAAAAGTCGTTTGTTGGCAGATAAAAGCGACGTACGTTCCTTGATGGATTTGCTGGAGTCAGCCCTTGTTTCAGAGGCGGCAGGTTCCTCTGTCGAGGGTAGCACATAACTTTTTAAAGTTACAATTCCAGTCATAAATAGAAAAAACACGCCGCTTCTGGAAAGCGGCGTGTTTCAGACTGTAGACAAAGTACCCTATGTGCCCAAAAGCGGTGCATAGGGTACAGTTTTATGGAACAATAGAGGCGAAGGGTGGGATGGCTTATGATGACAAGAGATGCGTCAAAGAACCGGGAACAAATTCAGCTGCTGAGCCTGGATGACCTTGTTCCGCAGAATCATCTGGTGCGGAAACTGGAGGCTGCCATCGATTGGAGCTTCATCTACGATCTGGTGGAGGAAAAATACAGCGACAACACTGGCAGGCCTAGCCTGGATCCTGTGACGCTGATCAAGCTGCCAATCCTGCAGTATATGTTCGGTATTCGGAGCATGCGCCAGACGGTGAAGGAAGTAGAAGTGAATGCAGCCTATCGTTGGTTTCTTGGGCAGGATCTTCAGGATCCTGTTCCGCATTTCTCGACCTTCGGAAAGAACTATACTCGCCGTTTCAAGGATACTGATCTGTTTGAGCAGATCTTTCAGCACATCCTCTCGGAGTGCTTCAAAGCCGGCCTGGTAGATTCCAGTGTGGTTTTCGTGGATTCTACCCATGTAAAGGCCAGAGCGAACAGCAAGAAATTTCATGATGAGATCGCCGCAGAGCAGGCCCAGTGGTATGAGAAAGAGCTTCTGGAGGAGATCAACAGGGATCGTGCCGAACACGGCAAAAAGCCGCTGAAGGAGTTGGAGAAGCCTGCTAAGGATTCGGATGACGATGATGACAGCAATGATGATGCGCCTCCATCTGCTACGAAAAGCAGTGCTGCCGGGAAGCCGAATCCGAACACTTCAAAGAAGAAAAAAGCCCGACAGAAGAAGGAAAAGCACCGCAAGGTCAGCGAAAGCGACCCGGAAAGCGGCTGGTTCCGCAAGGGAGAGCACAAGCACGTTTTTGCACATAGCGTTCAGACAGCCTGCGACAGAAATGGTATCGTTCTCGGTTATAGCGTCCACCCCGGCAATGAAAATGATGGCAAGACCTTCCCGGACCTGATGAAGAAATTAGAGCATCTGGATATAGATATTGTTGTAGGCGACAGTGCCTACAAGACCCCTGCAATTGCAAAGCTGCTGGAGGATCAGGAGATCAAGCTGCTCAGCGCTTACAAGCGGCCCCAGACAAAGGATGGCTTTTTCAAGAAGGCCAAGTTCGTGTATGACGAATTCTATGACTGCTACCTCTGCCCCAACGATCAGGTGCTTCCCTATTCCACAACAGACAGAGAGGGTTACCGCCAGTACAAAAGTAATCCACAGGTCTGTGCAGGCTGCCCGTACCTGCAGCAATGCACCGAGAGCAAGGATTACCAGAAGACCGTTACCCGGCACGTTTGGGCTGAGCCTCTGGAACGGGCCGTTGAACATGAATACACCCCTGGAATTCGGGAGCTGTACAAGCTTCGCAAAGAGACGATCGAACGAGTCTTTGCGCTGGCAAAGGAGCTTCACGGATTCCGTTATACACAGGAGTATGGCAGAGCGAGGATGGAATTAAAGTCCGCGCTCACATTTGCATGCATGAATCTGAAAAAGCTGGCAAAAAAGAGATGGCGGAGCCTGCACAATGGCACGGCTTCTCTTTGTGTTCTTCGCTGCATCCAAATTTCTGCCTGAAACAGAGAACCCCGCTGCTGGCTTGATGCCCGCAGCGGGGTTTGTCGACGGTCTGAAACACGCCGCTTCTGGAAAGCGGCGTGTTTTTATCTCATATCAGTCCGATCAAACGTTGCACACCCAGCGAGACAATTGCTACCATAAACCAGCAGCACAGCCCAAGGACAATCGGACGTATTCCATTTTTGAACAGGCTCTTAATGTTGGTGTTCAATCCGATCCCTGCCATTGCAACCATAATTCCGAATTTGCCCAAATCATTCAACCACGAGGAAACCTGTTCCGGAAGAATTCCTGTAGAGTTCACAATTGCCGTCAGCAGGAATCCCAACACAAACCAGGGAAATATACTCACAATGGAATAATTGGCCCCTGACGCATCCCCCTGGCTCCGCATCTTGTGGGTCTGCCAAAGAGCTAAAACAAGTGTAATTGGAATAATCATCAAGGTTCTGGTCAGCTTCACAATGGTGGCCAATTCTCCCGCAGTATCGCTGAATGCAAATCCGGCGGCCACAACGGAAGACGTATCATTGATGGCAGTACCTGCCCATATGCCAAAACCGGTATCCGTCATGCCAATCGCGTGTCCCAGCGCCGGAAAAATAAACACGGCTATAATATTAAAGAGAAAAATGGTAGAAATAGAGTAAGCAACTTCACGGTCATCTGCATGAATCACCGGCGCAGTTGCAGCAATGGCAGAGCCGCCGCAGATAGAAGTTCCAACGCCAATCAGCGTCGCTGTATTGGCAGGCACTTTCAGCAACCTTCCGACCAAAAATGCAGTAATCAGCGAAACGGCTATGGTACAGAGCATAACGGCCAGAGACTGTCCCCCGGTTTTAAGTACTGTGGTGATGTTCATTCCAAATCCGATAAAGATGATTGAATATTGCAAGATTTTTTTACCACAGAACGTGATGCCCGCATTCATCGACTCCGGACGTCTGACAAAGGCAAAGATCATACCCAATAGAATCGCAAAGACCGGACCTCCGATGAGTTTTCCGTAAGTCGGAATATACTTGGCCATCAGCCATGCCGCAGCACCAATGGCCAAACAGGGGATGATTCCCCAAAGCAAATTTGTTTTTTGTTTTTCAACCGGCACAGGCAGTTCCCCCTCACATCAATTTCTTCACTGCTTCTTCCAATGTACTTTGTTTTTCACACGCCTGAATTTTCTGCACAAGCTGCCTATTGTCGCTTACAATTAGAACGCGCGCTCCGTAAAAAAACAAATCTATATGTTATCATAACTGCGCAGGCATAAAAACACAAATACGGCTTTTCAATTGTCTTGATTGACTTTTTTTATTAGTCCATCTCATGGACATCATAAAAAAATATAATGAACGTAATTGAAAGTACATATTTCCATTTTGACTTGGCCCCCGTTATAATAAAATAGAAGAATCCGTTATAAGGCGCATTTGGATATTCGCATATTTAAGGAGGCATACGCATGAATCAATATTATCCCCATATTTTTGAACCACTGACCATTGGAAACGTAACTTTTAAAAACCGAATTTTTACAGCTCCCTCCATGGGACACATGATCCAAAACAATGCACCCACATATCCGGAACCCGCTTTTATCGCGAACTATCTGGAAAAAGCCAAGGGCGGCGCAGCACAGGTGGAATGCGGCGGCCAACAGGTCAACGATCCAGGCCGCAACCCGATACATTCTAATTTTGATATTGAAGACGCAACTGGCTGGAGGAATTTCATCCATCTGACCAACGCGATCCACTTCTATGATGCAAAATGTTCCTATGAATTGATCCATTTCGGCTCCGAAGGCGAATATACAGAGGAAGCCAAGAAGCACAAAATTTACGGATGCTCGGATTTTGTCCGTAACGACGGTCTGCATTTCTATGAAATGCCCTATGAAGAAATGGACAAGCTGGCGGATCGTTATGCGTCTTTGGCGGAATGCGTCAAATTCTGCGGCTTTGACACCCTGCTGATCCATGGCGGACATGGCACCCTTTTGCAGGAGTTCGTTTCGCCACGTTCCAATCATCGAACCGATGAATACGGCGGCTCCATTGAGAACCGCGCCAGATTCCCCCTCATGGTGCTGGATCGCATTCGTTCACGCGTCGGCCGCGATCTGCTGATCGAATATCGGATTTCCGGCTCAGAATGTGTCCCTGGCGGCTTTGAAATTGACGAATGCATCGAGTTCTTGAAAGTCATTCAGGACCGCATTGACATCGCGCATATCTCCGCCGGCGTCGTACGGGAACCGAGACTGCGCGCTATTACCCATCCTACGGGCTTTTTACCGGAGGCAGCAAACGCCTATCTGGCCAAGGCCGTGAAAGCTTGCCCCGACATTCACATCCCAGTCCTTACTGTCGGCGCATTCCAGGCCCCGGAAGCCATCGAGCGCGTACTCAAAAACGGAGAGGCCGATATCGTAGCCATGGCACGGGGTACTATTGCCGATCCTTATACCGTACAAAAAATTCGAGAAGGCCGTCCTCAGGATATTGTCCCATGTATTAAATGCTTCCATTGTCTGGACGACTTCAAGAAGACGCACTATTATTCTTGCGCAGTCAATCCCATTGCAGGACGGGAAACACAGCTGGATATGCTGGTCCCCAAACAGTATACGCTTAAAAACGTCGCCGTGATCGGTGGGGGCCCCGGAGGCATGAAGACTGCTATTCTGGCCGCAGAGCGCGGGCACACCGTGACACTGTTTGAAAAACAGAACGCTTTGGGCGGCCAGCTTAATGATGCAGACTTTATGTCCTTTAAATATGATCTGAAAAACTATAAAAACTACCTGATCCGTCACGTTGAGCAGCATCCAAATATTACTGTAAAACTGGGTACTGAAGCTACACCGGAACAAATTGAGGCCATGAAATTTGACACTGTTATCTGTGCCATTGGCGCGGTTCCGCTGATTCCAAGGATTCCCGGCGTCGACTGCCACAATGTAATTTGGGCCGGCGACAGCTTTTTCGCACCCGAACGGGTGGGCAGCGAGCTGGTGATCATCGGCGGCGGTCAAGTAGGTTGTGAAACCGGCGTACACTATGGCATGAACGGGAAGAAAGTCACCATTTTGGAAATGCAGAGCAAGCTTGCCCCCGATGCTATGCGTACCTACCAGGAAGAACTGGAGGGCCAGGTTCATGACCACTGCACAGCGATCTTGGGCGCCCGCGTTACAAAAATTGAAGAAGACGGCGTTACCTATGAGGATACAGATGGGAAAACGCATAAAGTCCCTGCTGATACTGTGATTTTAGCCGTTGGGATGCGTCCACTCAATGCGCAGGCGGAGACATTCCGAGGCTGCGCGGAAAACTTCCGAAAGCTCGGCGACTGTGTGAAGGTAGGAAATGTAAAAACAGTCACTCGTGCTGCATTTGATGCAGCCATGACCATCTAAATATTGAAACAGGGACGACGATTGGTCGTCCCTGTTTTTTATGATGAAATAGAAAACTGCTGCAGCAAACGAAGCACCATCGGATTATTGGTAGACCGATTCCAGACCGCTTCATGAGTAATAACCGCAGCATCATCCGGTATCGGAAGTGCTTTCAAAGACCGATATGGATGCTGCCGAAAATAGACCTCCGACAACAGCAAAATCCCCTGCCCCATCTGTGCGTAGACAAACCCGGCCGGAATAGAATCCACCTGTCGGATCCTTGGCTCCACTTTCATGTTTTCTAGCGCTTTTAATATTCTGGAATTTCCGCGGGGCTTTTCTTTCACCAACAGCAAATCCATCGTTGCAACTGCCTCCGCACAATTTTGAACCGGGCAATTTTCACTGACCACCATAAGCAAATGACTGCTATACACCGGACGCGAGGTCAAATCGGGCGGTAAATGTTCTTTATGCCGCATTACGAGGAACGCAATGTCCAATTCTCCATAGATAACACGATCGGCGCATTCGCTGAATGGCGCCTGCACCATAGAAAGTTCCACGCCGGGGTTTGCGCTGGCAAACCGTGCAATTGCTTCCGTTACGCCAATCCCCTCAAAGTGATCTTCCGTGCTGTCAAAACCGATTCGGAGGAACCCGGTCTCCTGTATATTGCCGCGTTGGAGCAATCCAGGCAATTCCTCCGCCTGTTCCAGCATCTTTTTTGCCGGCGCCACAAGCGCCATGCCGGCTGGTGTTAAAGCCACTTTCCGGCGATCACGGATAAACAGTTCTGCCCCCAATTCACGCTCCAACTCAGCAATTTGATAGCTCAATGCAGGCTGGGAAATATAGAGCGTTTCAGCAGCTCTGCTGAAATTTAAATGCTCGGCAACTTTTAAAAAATATTGCAGTTGCTTTAAATCCATTCCGACGCCTCCCTCGTATATCTGGTGCATCATAGAGAAGTGTAATCTCAGACAACTCCATAAAATGTTCCAAATATTTGTGTATCATCTACCCTCCACTGCTCTGCATTACCATCAACAACGAACTTGAGGATATATCCTATTCCTTGTTGATATTCCGTAATTGTTTTTTCAATGAATCTGTCCGAAGTCCTGGAACAACGGTATGCATTGACTTTCAAAACAGAACCCCTTTTGTATACAATACACATTTGATTTTCCTTACCTTTGGTAGTTTATCCAACTCCACTTTGTACTTTTTCTCCACTAAGCCATACCACTTATCTTGATGCTTGCGTACATCGGCTCTATCGTTTGCTATTTCAATATTCTCGGTATATATATATCCATTTCTGCCTTAGTCGCCATATGAAATTCCGATATAGTTCAGGCTCTTAACGATTTTTACGGTTTCGCAGGCGAATGTTGAATGAGAGTAGACATAACTTGAAAGAGCGTTTTCCGCAGTCTTGGAGAACACGCTTGGAAATATGTCTGTTCTTTGATCAAATGTGCCAGACTGGCAGGGCAGTGCGTCTGCACCAGCGAATATCACTAAGGCTTGCTTGCGTCCAAAACGACGTATATTGCTAATTTCTGACATGAACTGTAGACCGAGGACGGGGCCGACACCAAACATCTGCATCACGACTGGGTACTCTGGAAGTTATGAAGCCAATGTGAGCATCTCACGTTGAATTGTAGAACTGGAATGTGACGAATCCTCAATGGATTAGGTGGCAAAAAGTCATGTATAATTTATATTGCTTCGGCACTAAAATGTCAGATCACATTGACTATGGACAAAGCATAACAGAATTAGCCGCGTAAATAAACCGCAGACTCTGATTGGTAAACTTTTCTGCCATCCAAAATCTGCGGTTGTTACAACGCATAGCGCTGTGTATCCATTTTTTGATACGGGTACAGCCTTCATTCCTGTGTTGTTGAAGTTATTGGATATTATTACAATAAAATTATTGACACAGGAAACCGGTTATGCAATCTTCTTTGTACTTTGCATTAGAGATCAGCCAATTGCGATCAGTGGATCCCCCTCATTAATAGCAAGAGATGCAATTACATAGAGGACTACACCATCACGGGGAGCATAGTATTCACAGAGAACATTTGCAAAGCAGTCGCGAATCTCACCGATTTTCTGACCTTTTTTGACCTCTTCCTCAAGACCGACACAGGGATACCAGCATCCCTGAACTGTCGCATCAACACCAGACATAGGATCACAGAGGACAACGTTCTCATTTGGTACTACATCGCCTTCAATTACATTCAGCAGTCGAAGAACATTCTCAACACCACTCATGTACTGCGCAACCTCTGCTTCAGACCAAAGCCCCAGATTGCCGATCTCCGCAAGGAAACCAGGGACACCCATTGTTGCAGCGCAACCAAAAGTTCCATTGGTGGAGGTGGAAGCAGCTACATATTTTACACCAACGGCTTTGGAACCCTCGAGGGCAAGCTTGGTTTGCTCATCATCGCCAAGAACGGAATAAATAACAAAAGGTGTCAGTGCTTCATGAATATCGCCGCCGTGGAGATCCATGTAGAAGTCGGCTTGGGTGAACAACTCCGTTTTGATGGTATAGGCAATTCTCTGAGTAACCGTGCCGGTGGCAAGACCAGGATATTCACGGTTCAGGTTCTTGCCGTCATAAGGACCGATGTATTGAAGCTTTGCAAAGAAAGCCGGGGTATTGACGGGATGAACAACAGCAACACGTCCTGCAACATCAGCGGGTTGCAGTTTCTTGGCAATGCGGATACTGGTTTCCACACCAGGATATTCTCCGCCATGAGTACCACCTGTGATAACAACGGTTTTACCTTCTTTTGCACCGTTAATCAAGGTAATGGGCATCTTTACAGGCGTACCGGGTACCTCAAGATACCCTTCAACCTTTGTTCCGGGTGCAGCACTTAGGTTGCCGACTGTAAACAAATCAGACATTTTTAGCTTCCTCCATTAAAAATTCTTTGAGAAATATGATCGATCAGAAAGGAGCGTCGCTTGGCTCGAAGGTGACCTTCTCAAACTCTGGTAAAAACTCCACCAACAGATCCAAGATTGCCTTCCTCATATCTACCGCCATCTGCGGATCAACGCCCTCCATCCACTGTCCATGGTCGGCTCCGGGATAGAGACTGGGTTCCAGCATAGCACCGTTATCAGTAACATCTTTTACACGCATCTGGAAATGAACCTGCATAACATCTTTGAAGAACACCTGATTCATGTCTCCAAGCTTCAGGGTATCGGATAGATCCTTATTAACAGGCCGGACAGCCTTGCTGGGGTCACAGATTTCGGGACGATAGGCGAGAACAAAAGCGGTTTCAGCAGCATCGCCATGACCAATGAGCTTCCATTCATCCTTCAAGTGGCCAATCGTTTCAAACCACATATAGGTTGCTGCGGTAATACCTTTTAAGCGAAGATTGTAGCAAACATTGCTCATTGCCTGTTCATTACCACCGTGAGTGTTGAAGAACAGAATATGGTCAATCCCGTGGAAGATCAACATATCGCAAATATCAGTAAGAACTGCCTCTAACGTAGATTCACGCAGGCAAAGCGTTGCACCAAAGTCACCATGATAGGTTGCGTAACCGATGGGTAGTGTGGGGGTAACGATAGCAGGATAATCATAATCA
>CABRZL010000037.1 GCA_902475435.1 uncultured Eubacteriales bacterium
TGATTTTGAAACATTAGCCGGAACCACCAATGATGAATCACTTAAACAGCTGGACGAATATTTTTCAACGGCGGTTCCCACTAGAAAAAACGACTATACAGGATTACTGGAGGATTATAATATAATCACCATTTGCGCTGAATCCTTCTGTCCCTATTTTATCAGCGAAGAATTAACGCCGACTCTCTACGAAATGACGCATACGGGCATTATCTTCGAGAACTATTACGGCACATTCCAATCCGTCACCACCAATGGCGAATATACCATGTGTATGGGGCTCTATCCAGACATGTCCCGTACAAAAACCTCTTCCAGCTTTGATGTGTCCGGCAGTAATTACCTTCCCTTCTGTTTAGGTAATGCACTGAAAAACGAAGGCTATCAAACTTGGGCATATCACAATTACATCGGCGATTTCTATAATCGTAATATTACACATGCCAATATGGGCTACACCTTTAAGGCAGCGGATTCCGGTCTTAACATTCAAGTAGACTGGCCTTCCTCCGACTTGGAGATGATGGAGGCCTCTGTCGATGACTATATCGACAGCGACGGCCCCTTCCACGCCTATTATATGACGTTCAGCGGACACTACCAATATACTTGGGACAATGCCATGAGCGCAAAAAACCGGGACAAAGTAGAGGATCTTCCTTATTCTGAAGCGGTTAAAGCATACATCGCCTGTAACCTGGAGTTAGAATATGCGATGGAATATTTGGTATCCCGTTTGGAAGAAGCGGGCATTGCGGATAAGACCTGTATTGTATTGACCAACGATCACTATCCCTATGGACTTACCGAAGCGGAGTATAACGAACTCGCCGGAGAAGAGTTAGATACCACATTTGAAAAATATCGTAATTCCTTCATTTGCTATGTTCCTGGTCTCCGGGAAAATATTGTAGTAGATGAGTATTGCTCCACCGCTGATATTCTTCCTACGTTGCTGAACCTGCTTGGCGTTGACTATGATTCCAGATTGCTTACGGGCACTGATGTCCTCTCCAATGGGGTTCACATGGCCATATTGTCAGATCAATCTTTTATTACCGAGGATTTTCGTTTTGACGCTTCTACGGAAACTCTTACGATCACAAATGATAATTTGACCATCAGTGATGAAACATTGGATATGTATCGACTGTATGTAGATAATAAATTCAAAATATCTACAGATATCCTGAATAATAATTACTATGCCCATGTGTTTGGAATCGATTCGCAGTCGCAGACACTGGAGGACACAGTTGTATTCACTGATATCTCCAACATCTTCAACCAAGCAAGTGTCCTTTATATGTACCGGAACGGCTATGTAGATCCTGAAAGCGAAGACACCTTCGGCGGCAAAGCGGTTGCAGAACTCGGAGAATTTGTAGACGTTCTATACCGCATTGCAGGGAAACCGGAAACCTCCAACGCCTCTCTGCCGGAAGGTTATGAAGACGATGAATTTAACGGTTCCACGTCCCCCTATTATGATGCTGTCTGCTGGGCTTATGAACAGGGGTTAATCCTGCCCGACGACCGGCATACAGATTATGATGACAGTGTTGACTATCGCACGGCCGCTTTGCTGATCTACCGTTACGCAGCTTTGGCCGGTGTAGATACTTCCATTGAAAACGACCAACTTCAGGATTACATTGCAGAAAATCCACGGCTTTCCGAAGAGGTTGTCAAAGCTATGGTCTGGTGCGATCAAGAAAACATCACCACGCGGGACAGCGAACTCAGCGAACTATTTACCAACTATACAACACGCTTGAGCCGCTATCAAATGACATCCTTCCTCTTCTATTTGTGTACTTATGAGCTAAATTTGGATGAACAATAATCATTAACCAAGCGCCCGTCTGCGGATCATAAACCGCAGACGGGCGCTTGGTATTTTCTAGTGCAAACGGATTCTTCGTTTTGTCTAACCCCACAAGACCACTTAACATTTTGAATCGGGTGCTAAAACTTTGTTTTCCTACACCTTATGTGATGCTTGTTTTCTACGCAACTGCTTCAATCATAAATGTGACTGGTCGAAGCCCGTCAGTACAACAGGTAAAATGTGGTTTCAACTTTTTCACATCGTCATTCGGTGCAAATCCGGCCCGGTCACATACCAGCAGGCAATCCTTCCAAATATCCGCCCATGCCCAATCACAGAACCCCTCCGGCTTACAGTTTTCAAAGGGGTTCAGCGTCACCTCAAACACCATCCCTTCCTTAAAAAAGTTACAGGGTTCCACTGCTCCCACAGGAGCGCCTGGCCGTACCTGATGATATTTTTCCGCCAAATCTGTATAGCAGGCCACTTTTACCACGGTAATACGGACGGTATGGCCTACAAACGTTTGATTCCCCATAAATATCCTCCTTTATGCATCCACCTGGATGTCCAACCCTTCAAACTGCATATTGAAATAGCGGGCATATATCCCGTCCACCGCCATTAGTTCGTGATGATTTCCCTGTTCTACTACGCCGCCTTCATTAATCACGATAATCTTCTCTGCTCCCCGGATGGTGCTGAGCCGATGCGCAATCACGATTGTAGTACGCCCCACACTTAGCCGGTCAAGCGCTTCTTGAATATGCTTTTCCGATTCATTGTCCAGCGCCGACGTAGCTTCATCCAAGATCAGAATCGGCGGATTTTTCAAAAATACCCGTGCAATGGCAATCCGCTGCTTTTGGCCGCCGGAAAGCCGGGTTCCCCGCTCTCCCACATAGGTGTCATACCCATCGTCAAGCCCCACAATAAAGTCGTGAATATTTGCGTTTTTTGCCGCGGCTTCAATTTCTTCCTGCGTGGCATCCCGCTTTCCGTATGCAATATTTTCTCGAATAGAGCCTGCAAAAATATATACGTCCTGCTGTACGATTCCAATGGCTTCCCGCAGAGAGCGAAGCTTCAGATCCCGTACATCGTTTCCATCCACCAGGATACTGCCCGCATCTACGTCATAGAACCTTGGCAACAGGGAACAAATCGTCGTTTTTCCACCGCCGGAGGGCCCCACCAACGCACAGGTGCTACCAGCGGAAATGCGGATGTTCAAATGCGAAAGTACCTGCTCTTTTTCTATGTAAGAAAAAGACACGTCCCGATATTCAACTTCACCTTTTACATTCTCCAGTTCCTTTGCATTTGGTTTCTCCTGAATCTCCGGTTCTGTCTCCATAATTTGATGAAACCGCTTAAACCCTGCATAGCCCTTCTGTAACATTTCCGTAAAATCCATAAGCTGTGTAATGGGGCTGATGAAAATGGAAATATACAGCGCATATATGGCCAAATCTTCTACCGCAAGAGATCCCCTTGCAATAAAGAACCCACCGGAAATTACCACAACAACATAGAGCATCCCCTGCAAAAAGTTGCTGCCTCCATGGAAAATACCCATCGCCATATAACTTTTCTCTTTGGACGCCCGATATCGGCCATTGGCTTTGTGAAAATTCTGTTTCTCTCCATCCTCCGTTGCAAATGTTTTCACAACCCGGATTCCCGCCAGAGAATTTTGCACCCCGGCATTGACTTCGGCAATGCGCTCCCTGTTTTCGGTAAAAATCTTCTGCATCCGAGTCTGTCGAATGACCGTAAATACTACCAGCACTAACGTTACCACAAAAAGGCACAAGGTCATCGGCACGTTAATCATAAGCAGTAAAATAAAGCTTCCAATAATCTTCAAACTGCAGAGCAACAGATTTTCTGGGCCATGGTGCGCCAATTCCGAAATATCAAACAAATCAGATACAAGCCGGCTCATCATCTCGCCGGTATTATTTTTGTCATAATAGGAATAGCTCAGAGACATGTATTTATCAAACAGATCCTGCCGCATATCCGTTTCCATGCGGGTCCCCATAATATGTCCATAAGAAGTCACATAAAATTGGCACAAAGCCCGCAGGGCATACCACAGTAGAAGCGCCGGCAGCAGCCACCGCAATGCAGACAGAATAGACGCCGCTGAGCCGGAGAACAAGCCTTCCGGCAGCCATCGGAGAATTAACGGAAAACTTAAATCAATCACACTAAGCACAATTGCGCAAATGGTGTCCATAATAAAAAAGTTTTTATAAGGTTTGTAATAAGATACAAACCGTCGAAAAATAGACATGGGACTCACCCTTCTTCTTTCCTTTGTTTTCTCTCAATCACAGCAATCATTCCCATCGTTAGCAACACAATTCCGTGGACAACGCAGATCGTCACTGTGCTTCCGATTCCAAATGTACAGTTCCCGGAAAGCGTCGTCCACAGGAAACGGATCAGGCTTAAAAAAACAATGGCTCCAAGCGAAAGCCTCGATACGGTTTTCCTCTGCATTTTCCTTACGCCTCATTTCCCCAAATTCCGCACCGCCTCAATGACACCCTGAGGCGTCAATTCATCTATCTCCAGCTCCCGTTTCGCATCCAAGATGGCTGTTAAATCATGTGCGTCAGAGTTAGATATAAAACCGCCGGAAAACTGATATTTTTCCATCAACGCCTGTTGATCGCAATCAATGGTTGTTTCATATACAGAAAACCCCATCTCTGGATCTACAAGTCCCATTACACCAATCAGAGAATAACTGGCTCTGTCAATATGCGCCGGGATTGCCAGTCCTTCATATTGGTCAAGCAGCTCCTTCACCTCATAAATACCAATCTCGGCGCCAAAAGACAGAATTTGACTTTCTTCTTCTAAAATCTCGTCCATTTCATTCATGACATACTGATGTCCGAAAACTTTCGGGTGGTTTTTTCTCTGTGGGAGTCTTTCATAGACATACTGTCGAAACTGCTCCGCACAGGCTATTGAGGGAAGCAGACACAATACATGAATATCTTCTTTGGTGGTCAGCTCCATGGCCGGTACAACCAACACGCCCGCAGTTTTTCCCACTGCTGCGGCCGCAGGTACATTTTTGGTGGTATTGTGGTCTGAAAGCGCAATGACCTGAAGCCCCGCCAAAGCAGCCATATGCACAAGATTATTCGGCGTCATATCGTCAGCGCCGCAAGGAGATAGGCAGGAATGCATATGAAGATCATAAAAAACTTTCATCCGAGCAATTCTTTAATACGCCAGCAAAGCTGATATTCATCCATACTACTGCCTAAAAGGGTCACCCCCTGCTTTTCTGCACGCTCCAATAGTTCTGCATCCGGTGTAACGCCCTCAGACAATATTGTGCAAGCCGTATCACATAATACTGCTACCGCCGCTACATTCTGGTTAGACATAATGGTAATCCAAACGGAATCCGATGGACACCGGCCCATAACCCAGCTGAGAAGATCCCCGCAGTATGCACACGTAATTTCCCGCTCTTCTTCTTCCATGTAAAATACTTTCAGCCCCAATTGATCAGCGAGTTCCTTGACGGTCATATCAATGCTCCTTTCTTTCAGGGCAACGGCCGACGATAGGGAGGCGGTACAAACTCATCCGATTCCTCCTCGTGGCTCCGGCCCTCTCGCATGGCACGAATAATATTGAAAATGCAGTCACCCTCATCGGCAAATCCTTCCGCCACATCGCGCGAAAAAGCACGACATGAAGGTGCGCCGCAATTTCCACAGTCAAATTTCGGCAAAGTCTTGTACAGGCGCTCTGCCGCTGCCTCAATCTGCAATGCTTGGGCAATGGTATCTGCGATCTCCGTGTTAATTTCCTCCAGCTCAAAATCCCACCCGACGTGCGCCTGAAGTTCCGGGGGCATATGTAGCTTTTGCAGTTCCAGATGCTCTGTGAGCCGTCTCATGTGAAGCTTTGCAGTAAAGGGATTTTCTACTGTCAGACACCCTCCAAAACATCCCTGCGTACATATGGCTGTTTCCACCAGCTCCGCCTCGCTGAGTTTTTCATCCTCAATTTCGCTCAAAATGCGAAGCACATTTTCTGTCCCATCGACAGCCAGAGCCTCCCGATCCGGGAACATATCGCTCATACCACCGCTACGTCCCCAGCTCAGGCCCATTCGACCCGCTCGAATATAATCTCCAGGCTCTGATACCTCTTTCATAGGTCCTAAGAGTTTTACATAAACATCATCCATTGGAAGCACATAGTCAACAACCGGTTTTTCCAAACCTATCGGCCGATAAACCCTTGTGTTTTTTGCAGGGCAGGGAGAAATAAGTCCAATTCCAATTTCCTCCGGCTGAAATCCTGTCTTTTGCACAGCCTCGCGCCTGGCAACCACCGCTGTAAGCTCAAAAGCACAGAGACTATCCACTACATTGGGAATCAACTCCTGGTATTCCATCGCAATGAGCCGCACAACCGCCGGGCACTCTGAACTGATTCGCGTTACTCCCGCTTCAAACAGTCGGGATTCATCCTTTCGGAACAAATCTGACAACATTTCCGCTCCAACGGCATCCGGATAAACATCGTCAAATCCCAATCGAATCAGCCCTTCGTTGACAATATTCATATCATACAAATTTTTGAATTGTCCATAAAAAATTGTATCGGGAATCGCAATATTATATTTATATTCCTTCAGTTTTTCCAGACTGTCAGACTTGACCGAAAAAGCATGATGCGGGCAAACACTGACGCAACGTCCGCAGTCAATGCACCGGTCATCATAGATCACTGCTTTGCTGCGGGTAACCCGGATTGCCTCCGTAGGGCAGACTTTTACGCAAACAGTGCAACCGGTACAACGGTCTTTATTAAAGATAACGGAATGCTTCACTTCGTTTCACCGCCAATGTAAATAACCATTGTGACTGTTGTTCCCACGCCCAACTCCGTCTCTATCTTCATTTCATCAGAGTTGCGCTTCATGTTTGGCAGTCCCATACCGGCCCCAAATCCCATATCACGGATACTGGAAGAGGCAGTAGACCACCCCTCCTCCATCGCTTTATCAATGTCTGGAATTCCAGGCCCCCGGTCTTCCAGCCGAATCACTATCTTTTCCTCATCTACATCCAAGTAGGCCCGTCCGCCGTCTGCATGAATAACCATGTTAATCTCGCCTTCGTACATACAAACCACTGCCCGCCGGACAACAGCCGGCGGTAATTTCAGTTTTTTCAGTACTCGCTTCACTGCTGTAGACGCTTCTCCGGCAGCCGAGAAATTATCTCCATCAATTTCATATGTAAGTTGCACTGTATCCATTGCTGATCCTCCTTAGCGCATACCAAGACCGGCCTGATATAGCCGACCACATGCTGTGAACATCCGACATCGTGTCATCATGACTACCATATCCCTTTGACGAGCCATTTCTACTACTTCTGCCGGAGGACATTTTCCTCGAACAAATATTACAAGCCCAATATCCATCATATCCGCCGTGCGGATTACCTGCTGGTTGATCAGACCTGTTAAGAGACAGTGAATCTCATCCGGACATGCCAGCACATCGCTCATCATATCACAAGCAAAGACGTTTTCCACATTCTCAAGGATGCGGTCTTCGCCACAAAGGATCTGCGCTTCTAACAAATCCCGCAGGATCGAAATTTGCATGGTTAAATCCTCCCTGCCCAGCGGCAGCGTCATTCTCGCCCTGCCGTTGTCGGTTCTTCCGAAACTTAGTTTACATTATATCACTAAATTGCTTACCGTTTCAACTACATCTTTGGGTATTTCCCCAGTACAGCTTTCATTGACATCCGGGTTGTCCTTTATTATAATAAAGAGCAGTGCTTCTCACATGTACATTTGTATTTCCAGAGCACAATTTTATTTTAGGAGTGACCAATCTATGGCAGCTTATGATCGAATTTACAACTTTTCCGCTGGCCCCAGCATGCTTCCCCTATCAGCTCTGGAACGCGCTTCCAGAGAAATGATGAACTATGGCGGCAGCGGCATGTCAGTCATGGAAATGAGTCACCGATCTAAAACCTTTCAAAAAATTTTTGACGACACGCAGGCAAAGCTCCGTCGGCTGATGAACGTCCCCGAGGGATACAAAATTTTATTTCTTCAGGGCGGCGCTTCCTCCCAATTTTCTATGGTTCCCCTGAATCTCATCGGAAGAACTGGCAAAGCCGACTACGCCGTCACCGGCAACTTTGCATCAATTGCATACAAGGAAGCAAAAAAATACGGCGAAATTCATTTGGCCGCTTCCTCGGAAGATCAGGACTTCACATACATCCCCTCTCAGGAACAGATCCAGCTATCCCCCGATGCCTCTTATTTTTATTACTGTTCTAACAACACTGTTTATGGAACGGAATGGCAATACATTCCAGACACCGGTGATGTTCCGCTGGTCTGTGATATGTCCTCAGATATTTTGTCAAGACAAGTGGATGTAAGCAAATACGGCATCATTTTTGCCGGTGCACAGAAAAATATGGCGCCAGCCGGCCTCACCGTTGTCATCATCAAAGAATCGCTGGCTGGGAACGAGCTTCCCTTTACCCCATTGATGATGAATTATAAAACGATGATCGACAAGGATTCCATGTACAATACCCCTCCTTGCTGGTGCATCTATATGCTGGGGCTAGTGCTGGACTGGTTGGAGGAGCAGGGTGGAATCCCTGGAATGGAAAAAATTAAACACCAAAAGGCGCAGCTTCTTTACGATGTCATTGACAATTCCAAATTGTTCACTGCCACTGCTCAACCAGGTTCCCGTTCTGATATGAACGTAACATTCCGCACGGGAAGCGCTGAGTTAGATGCTAAATTTGTGGCCGAATCCACTGCCGCAGGCTTTTCCAATCTGAAAGGCCATCGGAAAGTTGGCGGCATGCGCGCCTCTATTTACAATGCCATGCCCATGGAAGGGGTAGAAAAACTCTGCGACTTTATCTGTTCCTTTGATAAAAATAATTGAGAAAGAAGGCGTCCTTTTATGTATACCATTCAAACCTTGAATAAAATCTCGCCATTGGGTCTCAATCAATTGGACCCTAAAGACTTTACGGTTACCGGCGAATCCGACAATCCGGACGGTATTCTGGTTCGTTCCGCCGATCTCCATGAGATGGCTTTTGGTTCTAATCTCCGGGCAATTGCCCGTGCCGGCGCCGGTACCAACAACATTCCCTTGGACAAATGTGCAGAGGCCGGTATTGTGGTCTTCAATACCCCCGGTGCTAATGCAAATGCAGTGAAAGAACTGGTGATCGGCGCGCTGATTATCTCCAGCCGGGATGTCATCAGCGGAATTAAATGGTGCTGGAATTTAACCGAAGAAGACGGCGACGTAGAAAAACTTGTGGAAAAGAAAAAGAGCCAATTTGTGGGTCCTGAAATCCTCGGCAAAAATTTAGGTATTATCGGTCTTGGCGCAGTAGGCGTCAAAGTAGCCAATGCCGCTGTGCAGCTGGGTATGAACGTCTATGGCTATGATCCTTATCTATCTGTACAGAACGCCTTGATTATGGATTCCTCCGTAAAGGTAGTGGATCTGAAAACCATCTATGAGATGAGCGATTACATTACCATCCACTCTCCGCTGCTCCCCTCTACGAAGGGGATGATTGACGAGACCTCCATCTCCTCCATGCGCCATGGCGTACGCATTATCAACCTGGCTCGGGGCGGTCTTGTAGACGATGAAGATATGCTTGCCGCCATTGCAAGCGGCAAAGTGGCCCGGTATGTCACCGATTTTCCCAACAATACTTTGGTAGGGAAACCAGGCGTTATCACCATTCCGCATTTGGGTGCTTCCACGCCGGAAAGCGAGGAAAACTGTGCAATTATGGCAGCGCAGGAACTGCGGGAATATTTGCTCACCGGCAATATCCGCAACTCCGTCAATATGCCCAACGTTGAAATGGCTCGTACGGGCGTCGCCCGTTTGGGAATTATCCACCGAAACATTCCAAAGATGATTTCCAATATTTCCGCTTTGTTGTCTAACGAAGGTGCAAACATTGAAAACATGACAAACAAATCCCGCGGCGACTATGCGTATACGCTCATTGATCTAGGACAGGTTATTTCCAATCAGACACTGGAACACGTTCGCAACTTAGGCGGTGTCTTGCGCTTAAGAATTATCAAGTAATCCATTTTCTTTTCTTTCGTCGTATGTTACAATAAAGGAGCGTCGATTTTCCGGCGCTCCTTTTTGGCAGACAAAACACGCATTTCAGGAGGGATTCATATGGTAAAAGACATGACAGAGGGAAAAGAATGGAAGGTTATTTTATCCTTTACACTACCCTTAATTGCCGGCAATTTACTACAGCAAATCTATTCATTAACCGACAGTCTCATTGTCGGAAACTTTGCAGGGCAGACTGCTTTAGCTGCTGTCGGCACCAGTTTCCCTATCACTTTTCTATTGGTCGCGCTGGCAATGGGCCTTACAAACGGCGTTGGAATCATGGCCTCTCAGTTTTTTGGCGCCAAAAATACGGAATCTTTTCAGAAGAATCTCTCCACTGCATGTTATACATTGCTGGGAGCCGGTTTGCTCATCACCATTTTGGGTATTGCGCTAAGCCGTCTCCTCTTGGATAATTTACTGAAAGCTGATGCCACAATTTTAGAGGATGCCTTGCTGTACCTCCGAATTTATTGTGTCGGCTTGGTGTTTCAATTTGCCTACAATGCCTTTGCTGCCATACTCCGTTCGATTGGAGACAGTCGCTCCACCATGTATTTTCTATTGGTAGCTACCGTGCTGAATATTGTACTGGATCTGATTTTTGTTCAGTTTTGGACGGTAGCCGGCGTGGCTTGGGCCACCGTAATCTCTCAGGCAGTTTCCGCGATCATGGCCGGAATCTATTTGTTCCGAAAGGTAGATCTGGCCCATTTTCAAAAGGGAGCATTTGTATTCGACAAAACGATGTTTCTCACTTCTCTTCGTCTGGGCGTGCCAACCTCTATTCAGCAGTGCTCTGTGGGCCTTGGTATGGTTCTGATGCAGCGGCTCATCAATTCCTTTGGTGTAGACACGACAGCTGCCATCACAGCCGCTATGAAGCTGGAAAGCTTCGCTATGGTGCCCATTATGATGTTTTACATGGGGCTTTCCAATTTTACAGGTCAAAATATGGGCGCTGGAAAGCTCAGCCGCATTAAACGAGGATATTACCAAACCATGATCATGGCTATGATAACGTGCGCTATCATCATCCTTCTTCTGATTTTTGCAGGACCTTACGCCGTCGGTTTCTTCCGCATGAATGAAACCGCTACGGCAATCGGTGTGGAATACCTCCAGACCTTGGCTTGGTTTTTCCTAATCTTCTGCGTTATGTATATCACAAATGGTATTTTGCAAGGCAGCGGTGATGTACTATTTCCCACCATTGGCAGCATAACCAGCCTGGCCATTCGAGTGATTGTAGCAAATATTATGGCTACATTTCCTTCTATCGGTTATCGCAGCATTTTTTATTCCATTCCTGTGGGTTGGCTGTTTGGCACCGCCATAGTCTTTGTCCGCTATCTGACCGGTGGATGGAAGAAAAAAGGGTTGGCAACTCGTTCGGACGCCTAGAAAGGAGATTTGTATGTCTGATATCATCGCTGCTATTTCCACTGCATTGGCCCCTTCCGGAATTGGCGTCATTCGTCTCAGCGGAGCTGGATGCGCCAAACTGGCCGGTCAAATTTTAACACCCGTTTTCGGGATTTCTTTGGACAAGGCGCCCGTTCGAAAACTCTGCCTTTATGATCTCCATGATCGCTCCGAACGGATCATAGACCGGATTTTGGCCGTTCATACTCCCGGTCCCAACAGTTATACCGGCGAGGACACTGTGGAACTTCAATGCCACGGCTCTCCGGCTGTACTCACAGAAGCGCTCAGCTGCCTGATCGCGCATGGAGCTCGGCAGGCCGGCCCCGGAGAATTCACAAAACGCGCCTTTCTGAACGGGCGAATGGATCTTACCGCAGCTGAAGCCGTCATTGATCTCATCGAAGCTGAAACGGCCGAAGCCGCAGCCAATGCTGCAGGTCAAGTGGGCGGCGCGCTGCTGCGAAAACTTTCACCGGTCTATGACGCTCTGTTATCCGTAATGAGTCACTTCCATGCTGTGCTGGACTACCCAGATGAAGACATTGATGATTTTGACCTACAGAACTATTCTGCGCTTTTAACACGGCAAAAATCAGTTTTAGATACGCTCCTTGCCACGGCCAATCGCGGCCGAGTTGTAAAGAATGGTGTACAGGCTGTTATTTTGGGCCGTCCTAATGCGGGAAAGTCCAGTCTTCTCAATGCACTGGCGGGATATGAACGCGTGATTGTTACCCCCATTCCGGGCACCACACGGGATACTGTCGAGGAAAAAATTCGATTGGGTTCTTTGGTCTTGCGGCTGATAGATACTGCCGGGATTCGGAATACAAGCGATACCGTTGAGCAAATGGGCGTCGAAAGGGCCTTGCAAGCTGCCCGGGATGCTGATTTGGCATTGGTCGTCATTGACAGCTCCCAGCCTTTAACCGAAGAAGATCAAAGATCCATCGCCGCAGCAAAAACCGCTCGCAATGCGATCTGTATTCTAAGCAAGTCCGATCTTCCCCCAGTATTGCTTCCAGAACAACTAGATTTTGAAACAGTTTTACCGATATCTTCTATCACTGGTGCCGGAATGGACGCTCTGGCCCCTGCCGTGGAACGGCTTTTCGCTTCGGACGCGCCTTGCGACGGAACGCTGTTGACCAATGTCCGCCATGAAACCGCCATCCGCACGGCGCGGGATTCCATTGATCGGACGCTTGACTCGTTAACCTCCGGCGCCACTCCCGACGCGATTCTTCTGGATGTGGAGGAAGCGCTGGAAGCCATTGCCGGCCTCACCGGCAAAACGATGCGGGAAGATATTACAAACGACATCTTTTCCCGGTTTTGCGTAGGGAAATAATGAAAAAATTGATCGTTCTTCTGGGCGTCCTGGGCGTGAGCCTGTCGTCAATACTTGTCCGGCTGTCTGAGGCGCCATCCCTCGTATTGGTTTTTTACCGAATGCTTTTCTCCACAGTTGCACTTTTCCCCTGGTCGATTGCGGTCTGCCGGGATGAGTGGTCCCGCATATCAAAACAGGAGCTTCTGTTAAGTCTTCTATCCGGTATATTTTTGGGTATTCATTTTATTTGTTACTTCACTGCGCTTCGCTATACCTCCATCGCATCGGCTGTGGTTTTGGTGGATACTGAAGTGTTTTTTGTAGCGCTTGCATCCCCAATCCTGCTAAAACGGCGCGTTTCATTACCATGCTGGATTGGCATTCTTTTCACCTTTCTGGGCAGCGTCGTCATTGCTACATCAAGCGCCGGGAGCGGAGGCTTGATTGGCAATATTCTTGCCCTCTTGGGTGCGCTCTGTATGGCCGTCTATACGCTCATTGGCACTGCGGTTCGCCGGACCCGCTCGACTACCCTCTATACAGCTCTGGTCTATTTTGCCGGTACCATAACGGTCGGTCTGCTGCTTGTATTTACAGAAACTCCTCTAACTGGGTATTCCTCTACGGACTATCTCTGTGCACTGGGTCTGTGCCTATTTTGCACGCTGTTGGGGCACAGCATATTTTCCTGGGGGCTTAAATATGAATCTCCGGCTTATATATCTACTGTGAAACTCTTAGAACCGGTATTTGCAACGCTATTGGGCATTTGTTTTTTTCAGGAGTTCCCATCTTTTTCAGTTATATTAGGCGGTATTGTCGTCATTGCCGGAATTGCCTGGTATTCGGCAAATTCCAATTCCCCTTGACAACCGAGACTCGGACGAGTATACTTACTTTTGCAAGCTAAATTATTAACACTGGAAAGCGTAAAATATTTGCAGAAAGGAAGCATACTCATGCCCATTACCGACTTGCTGGAACGCAACGCAAAGCTATATGGCAATGAAACTGCCTTGATCGAGATTAACCCTGAAATTCAGGAAAAGCGCCGTATCACCTGGAAGGAATACGACCTCATTATGCCGGCGCCCACTATGGCTTACCGCCGGGAAATCACATGGCAGGTTTTTGACGAAAAAGCCAATCGGGTGGCTAATATGTTAATAGACCGAGGTATCGGCAAGGGCAACAAAGTGGCAATTTTACTGATGAACTGTCTGGAGTTTCTTCCTCTCTATTTTGGTATTCTGAAAACCGGTGCCGTAGTGGTTCCTATGAACTTCCGCTTTTCCGCCGAAGAGATCCGATACTGTGTTGAACTCTCCGATACCGATGTATTGCTGTTTGGTCCTGAATTCATCGGTCGTGTGGAAGAAATCGCGGAAGATATCGGCGACAGTCGCTTGCTCATGTATGTGGGTGCCGGAATTTGTCCCACTTTTGCAGAGGATTATGACCAGCAAGTGGTAAATTTCTCATCTGCAGCACCGTTGGTTCGCATTGATGATGAAGACGACGCGGCCATCTATTTTTCCTCTGGAACCACCGGCTTTCCTAAGGCGATTCTTCATAACCATGAGAGCCTCATGCAGTCTGCCCGCATGGAGCAAAAACATCATGGCACCAGCCGGGATGACTGTTTTCTGCTGATTCCTCCGTTATACCACACAGGCGCAAAAATGCATTGGTTTGGCTCACTGATCTCCGGTTCTAAAGCAGTGCTTCTAAAAGGTACTACTCCAAAGTCCATTTTAGAGGCAGTTTCTCAGGAAAAGTGCACCATTGTATGGCTGCTGGTTCCATGGGCCCAAGATCTTCTGGATGCTTTGGATCGAGGGGATCTAAACTTAGCGGACTATGAAACGTCCCAATGGCGGCTCATGCATATCGGGGCCCAGCCTGTTCCCCCTTCTCTAATCAAGCGCTGGCTTCAATACTTTCCCAATCATAAATATGACACAAATTATGGACTGTCCGAGTCTACAGGACCAGGGTGCGTTCATCTTGGAACAGAGAATATCCACAAAGTAGGCGCAATCGGCATTCCCGGCTATGGTTGGCAATGCAAAATTGTAGAAGAAGACGGAATTTCTGAAGTAAAACAGGGCGATGTGGGCG
This sequence comes from uncultured Eubacteriales bacterium, assembly GCA_902475435.1. Taxonomy (GTDB): domain Bacteria; phylum Bacillota; class Clostridia; order Oscillospirales; family Oscillospiraceae; genus HGM13006. The sequence goes on from CABRZL010000037.1 coordinate 14,929, forward strand.
AACTGTGCGTCAAGGGACCTGGTGTGATGACCTGCTATTACAATGACCCTGAAGCTACCGCCCAAGTACTTACTGCTGACGGCTGGCTGCGAACCGGCGATATGGCGATGCAGGACGAAGATGGTTTTTACTTTTTGGTAGATCGAAAGAAGGACGTGATTATTTCCGGAGGTGAAAACATTTACCCCGTACAGATTGAAGACTTCCTGCGTACTAATATTGCCGTTAAAGATGCCGCGGTCATTGGTATGCCAGACCAACGCTTGGGGGAAATTACTGCTGCCATTATTGAAGTAAAATCCGGCTACTCCCTTACCGAAGAAGAAGTAAATCATTTTTGCAATGAGTTGCCCCGCTATAAACGACCCAAAAAAATTATCTTTGCAGATATCCCACGAAACGCCACTGGGAAAATTGAAAAGCCAAAGCTCCGGGAAATTTATTGCGTGGAACATCTGGTTGCTGCTCAGAGCGGCATCATCATCTAACTTTACTTATAGTGTAGACCCATCTTATGAGATGGGTCTACTGTTCATATAAAGCTCTGTTTTGCACAGAAAAATGTAGGATTTATCAATTTTTGGCTTCCACGCGCCAAAAATTTATGATATACTAGGGGACAACAAGCACATTCTGGAAGCTTTAAGGAGGAAATTATGACATACCAGGAATCGTTTATTGAATTCATGGTTCGGGCCGGCGTTCTGACCTTTGGCGATTTCACCACAAAATCTGGCCGAAAGACTCCCTATTTTATAAACACCGGCAACTACAGAACCGGCGCCCAAGCTCACCAATTAGGCGACTATTATGCCGCATGTATCCATGAACACATTGCACAGGCTGGTGGTGCCGACATACTGTTTGGCCCCGCTTATAAAGGAATTCCATTGGTTGTCACCGCTGCTGCCAGTCTGTATCGGAATTATAACGAGGACTATCCTTATTGCTTTAACCGGAAAGAGGTCAAGGATCACGGCGAGGGCGGCAACATGGTGGGCGCCAAAATCAAAGATGGCGACCGCATTGCCATTGTCGAAGATGTTGTTACCGCCGGAACCGCAGTACGGGAATCTATCGCGCTATTCCAAAACATTGCCAATGTGAAAATAAACGCCCTGTTTGTCTCCGTCGATCGTATGGAAAAGGGTACTGGTGACAAATCTGCACTTGATGAGCTTCAGGAGGATTATGGTATTGCTGTATACCCCATTGTTACGGTCCGACAGATCATCGACCATCTATACAACCGCCCCATTGATGGAAAAATATATATAGACGACGCGATGAAAACGAAAATGGAAGTCTATCTCGACACTTACGGCGCAAAAAGATGACTACATCCACATCAATTCCATCCAGCGACGCAAAGAAGAATATCCACAGCGGTCACCGAGAACGCCTCCGTCAAAAATTCCTGACCCATGGGCTGGATGCTATTTCAGATATAAATGTTCTGGAGCTTTTGTTGTTCTACGCTATCCCAAGACAAGATACCAATCCCATTGCCCACAGGCTTTTGGATGCCTTTGATTCCCTGCCCGGTGTATTTGACGCATCTACTGAGGATCTGATGAAGGAAGGCGGTTTAACTGAGAATGCAGCAGCTCTGATCAAGCTTACTACCGCGGTTGCCCGTCGGCAGCAAATTTGCCGCGCTAACATGGAGCACATCCTAAACAGTACACAAAAATGCGGCGACTATCTTGTCCCTTATTTCCTTGGGGCTACGGAAGAAATGGTTTATCTTTTAGCCTTAGATGCCAAATGCAAAGTGCTGGGTTGTACCAGGCTCTTTACTGGTACCATCAATTCCGCCAATCTCAGTGTCCGCAGCGTGGTAGAATATGCGCTTCGTGTCAAAGCCTCTTCCGTTGTGCTTGCACATAATCACACCAGCGGTATCGCCGTTCCATCACAGGAAGATATCCGCACCACAGAGGTCGTGATAAAAGCGTTGGACATGGTGGACGTACTTTTGGCTGATCACATTGTTGTTGCAGATGAAGATTATGTTTCCATGGCTGAAAGCGGTTTGTTATCACAATTCAGAACGGGACATTTTTAATGACAGGATAATTGCAGTTTTGAACTTTTTCATGTTTTTTTGTTTGCCGTAATTGTTTCCCTGACATGATTGAATGCCGCAGATCCTTATAATCAGGGATTCTGCGGCATCTTATAATTTTCAATTCAAGAAATTGCGATGTAAATAGAAGTTTACAATTTTTTCACAAAATAATTAGCACTCTCCTCTTGACAGTGCTAAAAATAGTGTTATAATATAATTGAACTTAAGGAAAGGGTCTTAAGAGGATCACACCAAGAGTTCATCCTCCGCGGAAAGCGGAAGGGCAGCAAACGCGCAGCGAAGAGAATGTATATTTCTCCCCGTCTACGAGTAAAATAATTTGTAGTATTGGAGGAATGACTTATGTTGCCCAGCATTTTTGGTGAAAATTTATTT
>CABRZL010000038.1 GCA_902475435.1 uncultured Eubacteriales bacterium
AATTTAAATTCATACTTTAACTTCCTCCCATCAGAACAGACTCGTCTCAGAATACTTTCTGGACACGCTATTAGCAATGAACAGAAGAATCACGTTGACGACAGAGTTGAATAAGCCGACCGCTGTAGAATAACCGTAATCCGCTTCCAACAGGCCCTTTCTGTAAACGAAAGTACCAATAACGTCAGAGGTCTCGTAAATCAGTGGGTTGTACAGAAGCAAGATTTTTTCCTGGTTAGCATTCATCAGGCCACCAATTCTCATAATAAGCATGATAACCACAGTGGGCATGATACCAGGAATGGTTACATGAACGGTTTGTTTCCACCGGTTTGCACCGTCGATTACTGCAGCTTCGTAAAGCTCCTGATCGATACCTGTCAGTGCTGCCAGGAACAAAATGGAACCAAAACCGACTTGCTGCCACAAATCTGTTAGAACCATTATAGTTCGGAAGTATTCTGGTACCGATAGCAGGTTTTTGGCTTCACTTAAGAAGCCGATATTTACCAGCATGCCGGTAATAACACCATCAGACGCAACGAAGTCGATGATAATACCGGAGATAACGACGGTAGAGATGAAGTTGGGCATGTAGCTGACAACCTGAATAACTTTCTTATAATACTCGTTATCCAGCTCGTTGAGTAACAAAGCAAAAATAATCGGTGCAGGAAATCCGAAAATAATGCTATAGAGGCTAAGTATCATGGTATTCTTTAACACACGGATAAAGAACACGGAGCTAAAGAAGGTCACGAAGTGCTTCAGACCTACCCACTCGCTCATGTACACACCGTTCTTTGGCGTAAAGCGTTCGAAGCCAAGAACGATACCTGCCATAGGCACATAGTTAAAGATGATCAGATACACAACAACCGGCAAAACAAGGAAATATAGACCTTTGTTCATGCGGAAGTCGCGCTTCAAATCAAGCAATCGCATGCCAATTCTCCTTTACTTAATTGGTTTGCATTTCTGCATTTTTCACGTTCCCCATTCGCCGCGGAGCGCGGCGTCGCACGAAGTCAAAAATGCCACGAAACGGTTCGCTGCTGGCACCGTGCTAAAAGGGTTTGGGGTCTAAGACCCATGTGCATTAGCGAACAGAATCCACCAAATCCTCTGGGTTCTCCGCCTGCAACGTGTGGAACCCGGACTGTGGCGTTTCTATCCTGCGCGGCATTCTCTCCTTTCTGTGTGAAATCACGCAGCACCCGCCAGGAAAGACCGGTGTGATTGGATGGCACGGTCTTTTGCCTTACCTTTTGGGCACAATTTTGAAGGCTTTCACCTATCAAAGATGATTATAGCATAATTTGTGCATTTTACAAGTCATTTTTCATAAAAAACGTCAAAATTTTTGTGTATTTCCCCGTGGAGCATAGCATTATCCACAAATTCAGGGACAGAATACCAACGTTTCTGCTTATTTTTTTGTGCAATCTTACCTGTACTCAAAGAATTTTTATGCGGTCTGTTTCCGTCCATTTTTAGCCATATTTCTATCTTTTCGTACTAATTTTTTATTTTTCGTCATTATGCACATATGTATCTCTCTATGTATTTTATGTCATCCTCTTCCAAAATAGAACTGCAAAAAGGACCGGCCCCTTGCCGGTCCAATCTTATACCTTTGCCTTAAGTCCATCCTCTTCTGTGACAATCCGGACGCGTCCTGTCCAACTTCCCTCTACCAACAACCGCGCCAACGGATCTGCCAGCTCCCGATCAATGGCTCGCCGCAAACTCCGAACGCCATAGCCGTCGTTTTCCCAATGATTACAAAGGTATTCTGCTACTTTTTCATCTAATTGAATACTTCTGCCCTTTTGCTCCACTTGATTACAGAAATCGTGCAGAAGCTTTTCTGCAATTGCACGCTGCGCCTGAGGCGACGGCCGTTCAAATGGCACAATTGCATCCAGCCGCCCTAAAAACTCCCCGGAAAACCCGGTTTCAAGTTCTCGTCGAAGGCTTCCTTCCCGATCCGGCGCCGTCCCTGCAAACCCAAGAGACGCTCCCTCCCGATAAATAGCCCCTGCTCCCAAATTACAGGTCATGACAACCACCGTATTACGGAAATCTACGCTGATCCCTTCTGCATCAGTCAATTTTCCCTCGTCCATAATCTGGAGCAGCAGCGCCCGAACATCAGCATGAGCCTTTTCCACCTCATCGAACAGCACCAAAGAATAGGGTTTTTGCCGCACTTTTTCTGTGAGCAATCCGCCTTCTCCATAACCTGCATAGCCGGGTGGGGCCCCGATTAGACTTGCTGTCCCAGTTTTTTCGCTGAGTTCTGTCATATCTAAACGAATTAACGCATCTTTCTGACCATAAAGTTCCTCTGCCAATGCCCGGCACAATTCTGTTTTTCCAACACCTGTCGGACCTGTGAACAGAAAACACCCCCGAGGACGATGTTCACTGTCAAATCCCAGTCTACTTCGAAGAAGCGCCTTTGTCACTGTTTCAATGGCCTTTTTTTGACCGATTACCCTTTCCTCCAGCCGTTCTTCCAATCGAAGCAACCGGTCGTCGATTTTTCCCTGTACAGCTGACAACGGTACGCCCGTTCGTCGGGAAACCACCATCGCCATATGCCTGGGTTCCACCAAGTATCCGCCGCGGCTACGCCCCTTTTCATGGAGTTCCCGGTTGAGACGGCTAAGTTCATCCCGTAAATCTGCCGCTTTTTCAAATTGTCGGTTTTCCACAGCACCTGAAAGTTTTTCTTCCAGGTTGCGACGCGTCTTCAGAGTCCGTCCCGTAATGCATTTCTCTGCTTGAAGCCGCACCATGGACGCTGCCTCATCCATTAAATCGACCGCTCGATCTGGCCAGCAACGCTCTGGAAAATATCTGCCAGATAGAGAAACTGCCGCTTCAATGGCCCCCGGCGTATAGGTAATTCCATGAAATCTCTCAAATTCCCGCTGAATTCCCTTTAAGATATCCAAAGTTTCCTGTGCGGTAGGCTCCGGTACCTCCACCCGGGAAAATCTGCGGGACAACGCTGCATCCCGCTCAATGTACTTCCGATACTCTTTCTCTGTAGTCGCACCAATCAGTTGAATTTCTCCCCGCCCTAACGCAGGCTTTAAAATATTTGCTGCGTCAATGGCCCCTTCTGCAGAGCCGGCACCCACAATGGTGTGCATCTCATCTACAAAAAGAATGACATTTCCCGCATGGATCACTTCATCCAGAATGTCCCGCAGCCGCTCCTCAAACTCTCCCCGGTACTTGGTGCCCGCCACCAGCGAAGACATATACAGTGCTACTACACGCTTGTCCCGGAGCTGCTCCGGAACCCGGCCGGCGGAAATTTCTGTGGCCAGTTTTTCTGCCAATGCTGTTTTCCCAACCCCCGGCTTCCCCACCAGCGCCGGGTTGTTTTTCGTTCTTCTGCACAAGATCTCAATGATACTGTCTAATTCTTTCTCTCTGCCAATGACCGCAGAACATTGACCCGCGGCCGCCTTCTCTGTTAGATCAAGGCTGAATTTATCCAGTAGTTTTGTCATTTCTCCACCCCAACGTTTTGATCTGCGAGCCGTCTCTAAGGCTCTGGTAAATATTCGGTTCTGGTCCGCTCCCAATTCTTCCAAGAGCGCGCCTCCGGCGCATCCCGGTACCCGCAGGATCCCAAGAAGAAGATGTAGCGGCTCCAGGTGCGTCTGTCCCAACTCCAAGGCTTCCCCGGCCGCAGCCAAAATTGCAAGGCGAGCCTGTGTCGTCAATCCCTGCAAGGGATAGTAACCTGCCGTGCCGCTGCCGTATTGGGTTACCAGGGCCTGAAATAGTCGTTTTTCATCCAACTGTTCCTCTGTCAGCACATACATAACCTTGGGGTCCTCCGTTCGAACCACACCCAACAGCAGATGTTCACTGCCAACATAACTATGTCCCAGCTGCGCCGCTGTCAGTTCCGCCCATTTTACGGCTGCTTCCCCTTGCGGTGAAAATCGTCGCTTTGCCATCTGTCTCACCATCCTTGTAATCCTATGATTTCCATTTTTCTCCTCTCTATTCAAATACCAACCTGGAAATGAAAATTTACGGAAAAAGATTTGCATTTTAAAAAATCCATGATACAATGAGGAAAACGGACTCCCTAAGGTCCTGTTTTGGAGGTGTACATTATGGCATATAAAATCGGTGAAGACTGCATTTCCTGTGGTCTATGCGCCAGCAACTGTCCTGTGGAGGCCATTGCTCCCGGCGACGATCATTATGTGATCGATCCAGATACCTGCATTGAGTGTGGTACTTGCGCGGACAACTGTCCTGTAGAGGCCATTTCGCAGGACTGAAAACAACGGAACTGCGGGTGCCGCTCCACAGCGGCACCCCTTTTCCTGCTCACAGAGGAAAGGAGCTTTTTATGCCTGAAACATTATGGGATAACGGTCCGATCTTGGAGCAGGCTCCCGGTGTGTTTCCCATGGGTACCGATTCCATTCTTCTGGCAGATTTCTCCCACCCCGGTCCCAGAGCCCGCATTTTAGATTTCGGTACTGGCAACGGAATATTGCCAATTCTTCTGCTCTATGATCACCCCGATCTCACTGCCACAGCGCTGGAAAAAAGCGCACCGGCCTGTAGCCTGGCTAAAAAAAATTTCCAACGAAATAGTCTTACCTCCCGTATTACGCTGTTGGAGGGGGATCTGCGTGATTATCGAACCATCCTCCCCTGCGGTGGCTATGACCTGACTATCTCAAATCCACCGTACTTCCCATTGGATGGAGGGTATATTGCCTCCAAGGGTCTTCAGGAAGCTCGCAGTGAACTGAGCTGCACACTTTCTCAACTATGTGCAGCTGCTGCCTGGGCCACCCGTTGGGGAGGCAGCTTTTGTCTGGTATTTCGCCCGGAACGCCTATGCGATCTATTGACGTGCCTGCGTGAACATGGTTTGGAGCCGAAACGGATACGTCCAGTACATCACACCGTTGGTATGCCGGTTAACCTTTTGCTATTAGAGGCCCGGCGCGGAGGTAAGCCCGGCCTTATCTGGGAAAATGATCTCTATCTCTATACCTCTGACGGTCGAGAAACGCCGGAGGTCCGGCGTATCTATCGCCGAAGCTGAAAGGAGTCCGTTATGTCCGGTATGCTCGTCTTAGTCCCCACGCCTATTGGCAATTTAGGCGACATTTCCCCCAGGGCTGTTTCTGCCCTGGAAGACGCCGATTTTATTGCCGCTGAAGATACTCGCGTTTCTGTAAAGCTTCTCAATCATTTGAACCTGAAAAAGCCTCTTGTCAGTTATCATGAACATAACAAACAACACAGCGGCGCGCAAATTCTGGAACGCATTCTTTCCGGCGAAACCTGCGCACTGGTGACAGATGCCGGCATGCCCGCCATCTCCGACCCCGGTGAAGATTTGGTACGGCTGTGTGCACAAGCCGGTGTTCGCGTTACTGCCATCCCAGGTCCCTGCGCCGCAATCACTGCTTTGGCCATTTCCGGTCTGCCCACAAACCGTTTCACATTTGAAGGATTTCTATCTGCTCATAAAAAAAACAGGAGGGAGCACCTGCGCTCTCTCCAAACTGAAACCAGAACCATGATTTTTTACGAGGCCCCCCACAAACTGACTTCTACGTTAGACGAGTTTCTGGAAACCTTTGGGCCAAGCAGGCATATAACCCTTTGCCGGGAACTTACAAAACTTCATGAAGAGGTATTACGGATGACCCTTCAGACCGCTGTGGATTATTATACGACGAATATACCGCGCGGGGAATATGTTCTGATCGTTGAAGGCACCTCTCCCGCTCCTCGTGAGACTCCATCCATAGAAGACTGTCTATGCAGCATCCGTCTCTTACAAGAAACCGGCAGCAGTCTCAAGGATGCCGTACGACAGGTCAGCCACAACAGCGGTATCCCTAAAAACACGTTGTATACCGCCGCTTTGTCAATGGATCAAGAATGATACAGAGGACGCAAACCCTGTTGTGGCTTGCGTCCTCTTTTTTCTTGCTTAAAACTTTTTCATTTCTTCCAGGCATTTTCTGCAGATGTTGCGCCCTTTGTAGTTGATAACATCCTTGGCATCCCCACAGAAAATACAGGCGGGCTCATACTTTTTCAGAATAATGGTTGAGCCGTCCACATAAATTTCAAGAGAATCACGTTCTGCGATTTCCAGAGTCCGGCGGAGCTCAATTGGCAGCACAATGCGTCCAAGCTCATCCACTTTTCTGACGATTCCGGTAGATTTCATTGTTTTTGTCTCCTTTTCCATAACCATAAGCCTAGTGCTCTAATGGTATTATAGGAATTAGTTAGAATTTTGTCAATGGATTTTGTATATATTTTTACAAAATTCTCTCTATTTCTTTGGGATTTCCGCAAAACGGCAGACTTAAACGGGGGGAATGTCGAATGTTATCTTGGTTGTGGACATGCATGATTCTATTGTCGATTATAGGTGGTATTTTCTTTCACACCACCGGGGAAGTCTCGCGTGCCGCCATGGAAGGGGCTACTACGGCCATAGAGCTTTCTCTTGCACTGGCAGGTCCTATGTGCCTATGGTGCGGAGTTGGGGAACTCATGCGCCGAAGCGGTCTTCGGGAAAAACTAGCACGTGTACTGTCTCCACTGCTCGGACGGCTGTTTCCAACTCTGAAAAAAGATCCGGATGGCTTTTCCGCGCTGTCGGCCAATGTCACCGCCAACTTACTGGGACTGGGCAATGCCGCTACCCCTATGGGAATTGAGGCTTGCCGCGCAATGAATGACGGCAGCGGCACTGCTACAAACGAACAATGCCGCCTGGTCGCCATGAATACCGCCTCGATCCAGTTACTCCCTACAACGGTAGCCGCATTAAGAGCTGGCCTGGGTTGCTCTGCTCCTTTGGATATCCTGCCATGTGTGCTTCTGACAAGCTTATGCTCCGTGGCAACGGGCCTTGTAATGTGCCGTCTTCTAGAGAGGAAAACCAAATGATTGCCGACCTGCTGATTCCCGGCATCTTAGCTTTCACCGCCTGCTTTTCTCTACACCGGAAAGAAAATATCTATACGGCCATGACCGATGGAGCAGCAGGAGGGCTCCGTCTTTTAGCCACGATTATACCGTCGTTAATCGTCCTGTTATGCGCCATCAATATGCTCCGTGCAAGCGGCACCCTGGATGCCTTATCTCAACTGTTGAGGCCGGTATGCAATATCATTGGTCTTCCTCCTGAAACACTGCCTCTGGTACTGATACGCCCCTTCAGCGGCAGCGCCGCATTGGCCGTTGGAGCTGATTTAATGCGGCAATACGGTGTGGACTCTTTAATTGGACGTACTGCAGCGGTTATGCTTGGCTCTACAGAAACAACATTCTACACAATCAGTGTCTACTATGGCGCTGCTGGTATCCGTCGTTCTCGTCACACCATTCCAGCGGCACTATGCGCAGATCTGGTTGGTTTTCTGTCAGCAGCTTTGTTTACCAGATTGTTGATGGGATAGATGCTTCCTATTTTCTGTAAATAATGTCTATTTTTATACAAAAGTAAGGACGACCCCATCGGGCCGTCCTTATGTTTCTGCTTTTATTGCAGAGGCCGCTCCACATTCCCCGGCTTCCGCACATCAATGATAAAAGAGTTTAAACCTTGGGCTAAATTTTCAATCTCAATTCCATAACTGATTTCCAATCTTCCACCCTCAGGCCCCAGATCGTTCTTCAACCGCCGGGCTTTGATCCCAATGGTCAACGCCCCATAACCCATATCATAGAGTGATACGTTCTTCTTCCCCTTCTCAAAGACCATCTGGGACTGTACTGCTCCAGTACGGGTCAACACCACATTGTCCGTCCCCACGGCAAACGTAGTCGTAGTCCCTTCCATCCCTGTCATCTCAGATTCCTCATAGCTGAGATACACTACATCTCCCTCTCGTTTCATGACACCATCGGTGACAATCTGTACGGTCTGTTTTTCTTCCCCAACAAACTTTTGCGTACCTTCTACAGAAATTACAACAGGTTCTTCCATATTTTCAATACCTTTCAATATCAACTTGTTCCACCAGCTCATCCACCCGCTGCTGAAGAAATAATGAAGCCATTTCAGAAAACCCTTCTGTGGAATCGCTGACATAATATTTGCATGTGCCCTTCTCCTGGTTTCCGGAGAGCATATCCGCCCGCCGAAGCGTCTCTGCCAATTGGCAAGCTGCTTCACGTCCGGAATTGATAAGCGTTACCTGCGGGCCCATACAGGCAGAGATTACATCCCACAGAAGCGGATAATGCGTACAACCCAGTATCAGTGTGTCACAGCCCCATTCTTTGAGTGGCTGGAGATATTCTTCTACGATCATCTCTACTGGTATATCGCCAGGACGAAATCGATTATTTTCTACCAGGGGCACCAACAACGGACATGCCACACTCTTGATTTGCGCTCGCGGGTTCAGTTCCCGTATAATAGCATCGTAGGCCCTTGCCTTAACCGTTGCACTGGTACCGATGACACCAATTCGATTATTGGTGGTCGCCGCAGCCGCTTTTTTCGCCGTAGGACGCAATGCTCCGCAAATTGGCAGATCATATTCCCTCTGAACTCTGGCCCCTGCAACCGTATCGGCAGTATTACAGGCAATGACAATGGCTTTGATATCAAATTGAAGCAAAAAATTGATATCCTGACGTGTATATTTCAAAATAATTTCGTGGGATCGGCTGCCATAGGGCACCCGTCCCGTATCTCCAAAGTAAATGATATCCTCACCTGGAAGCTGCTCCATCAGCTGTCGAACAGCTGTCAAACCGCCCAACCCGGAATCAAATACACCAATCGGTCGTTTATCCATGGAGCTCCTCCATCGCAAGCCGGATCAGTTCATCCAGTAGCTTTTCATAGGGCAGACCACTGGCCTCAAACAGTTTAGGGTACATGGAAATGGAGGTAAATCCAGGCAATGTATTGATCTCGTTGAACACAACTTCCTCCCCATCGTAAGTCACGAAAAAGTCAACCCGACTAAGTCCGCTGCACCCCATAACCTTATAGACCTCTACTGCGGATTGTCGAATTTTCTCCGCCGATCTTTTCGGAATCTCTGCCGGAATCACCGTTCGAGACTGCTGAGAAAGATATTTGGCCTCATAATCATAAAACTCTGCTCCAGCCATTATTTCGCCTACAACGGAGGCCACAGGTTCGCGATTGCCTAACACCGCCACCTCTACTTCATGCCCGGCAATAAATTCTTCCACCAATACCTTACTGTCGTATTTTGCGGCCAAACGGAGTGCATCCTTCAGTTCCTCGGTACAACGAACCTTACTGACCCCAACGGAAGAACCAGTGCCAGAAGGCTTTACGAACAGAGGGTAATCACCGCCCGATTCAATATCCAAAATCAACTTCTCAAGATTGTGTTCAATGCTCTCTCGCCGAGCCAGATACCAGTTTGCCTGCCGAATACCGGTCTCTCCCACCAAAAGTTTTGTAACTGTTTTATCCATACTGGAGGCAGAGGCCTCTACACCAGAACCAACACAGGGAATTCCAGCCACTTGCATCAGCCCTTGGATGGAACCATCCTCACCATTTTCTCCGTGAAGCACCGGAAACACACAGTCAAGCGTTACGGTCTCCACACCTGCTTCCCGCCACAGCAAAAGGCCCTGACCTCGGGAAGGCGAAATCGCCGCCGGGCAATTTTCTGGATACTCCTCCCAGGTATTTGCCGGAAGCCTGGACCAATCTGTACCAGCGTAATATATCCACTTTCCCTGTTTTGTGATACCCACGGGATAAATGTTATATGTATTATGATTTAAATGATTCAAAATGGATTCTGCCGAACGAAGAGAAACCTCATACTCTGGAGAAACTCCACCGAAGAGAACACATAGATTGATTGCCATTATCATACCTCATTTCTTGGCGTTTGGCTATTGACTATCTTTATATAATATGATAAAACATGCTATAAAACAAGTCCTAATTTTAATTCAATTAGGACTTACAAAAATTTCTCTGGAACTTTTCTCCCCACAGTGGAAATTTCCTTGGAAAGCGTATATAATGAAAACAAAGGAGGGCTGAACGATGCGAATCGAGCTGACTGAAAAAGAGTTTCGCCGGCTGCTGGACATGGTCTATATCGGCAACTGGATTCTCAATTCCGCCCGAGGTACGGACCGTTTTGAGGATTATGATAAAGTCGAAAGCAAGATTTTCTCCTATTGCAAGGATCACGGAATGCAAACGTTGGCGGAGCGTTTTAACGGTGAGGTCGTTCCGTCCCGTGCCTTCGCCGAAGGTGGCATTCACGAAGCTATTATGGACTATGAAGACGCTGTTTTTTTTGATATCTTGGCTGAGGAATTGGCCCGGCGTGATATGGATTATGCTCCCATTTCCGCTCAGAATTATGACGAGCTAGTTGCTCGTATGGACGAATATATGGAAGAATTTGAACAAAACGGCACGGATCGGTTGCAGTTGGAAGATGTATAGTGCAAAGCGCATGGAATCGAAACTTTGATTCCATGCGCTTTTATTATCGTTTCCCGGTTTCAATAAACAACATATGCTGATCTAAATCTTCAAATTCATCATAGTCTCCAATGACTCCATCCCGGTGATAAACTACCCCCTGCGCCTCATTTTGCTCTAGGCAGTCCAGAAGTTTCTCTTCTCCATGGCGCCGAATATATTCCGTAAATCCATAGGGCTTTATCTTGTCCATAAGCCCTTTTCGACAGTTTTCTTTACAGGCATAACAGCCTGCAATGCCCTTTTTCAACGAGCATTTTCGGTTCCAGCAGTTGGAATCTGGACACTGACCGGAATCACAGCCACTACACTGATCGTTTTCCGAGCAAAGGCAACAGGCCAATCCGCACCTTCCAATGCCAAGTTCACGCTTCATTTTCATCTATCCTTCCTTTGAATGATAAGATACCCTCAGCACAATGATTCCTCTTCTTTTGTCAACCCATTTGACAAAAGCGTAAACCATTTACGCTTATCTTTCTATGTTTCTCGGCTTCGACTGATTTAAATTTTATGATCACATACATTAGATTTGGCCAAACATTTTATGTTTTGAACATTCAAATTTCGAACACGTTTCAGAACTTTCTTTCCATGATAAATCACCGGATAAAATGTTGAGCTTCTAACTTCAAAGGATACGGAACATCCGGGCTGATATTCCTCAAATGGTTGTGTATTTCCCCAATCTGCCAGCCAATGCTGTTCGGAACCCCATCTGTTTTCAGCTTCTTCTCTGGATTCTCCCTGATTTCGTCTTTTGTTTAAAATCAATGCTCGATCAAGTTTACCATTCACTCTATAAAATATGGCATTTGCAGATATGTAATAGTCCAAAACTTTTGCTTGATACAATGTGTCTCACCCTCTTATACATTTCGAATTGTTACTACTATCTCACTAAAATCATAACCAATGGGTCCCAAAATTCTCGTTGTCAAAATATTCAGCAGTGTTTCCGTGTCATAATGCGTTTCCATATATAACGTGTCGCTGATTGCCAAAGGACTGCGCATTTCTTTTGGATTTTCTGCCAAAAGAACCCGCTTTTTGCCCGATACTTTCCCGCAAAGTCCTTCCAAGGCTCTTTTATATTTTGGTTCTGAAATACAATCTTGTACAATTTCATCAACTAGCTGTTTCCATGTTCTTACCCGAATTGGCGGCTTTTCTCCAATAATAACACTTGTCGGTTTTTTCCCTTTAAATACTGCTGCCCCAGCCGTCAGAGGATATTTCACTTCATACGGCTTCGCATATTCCTTTCGATCTTCCATATGTTGTTCTTTGGCGGCCTGCTCAATCAGGACGTCAAATTCTGTATTTACTTCCTGTATGATCCGCTTTCTCATAGCTTCCAACTGGTGAATGATGTCCATGGCGTCCTCCTTATATATTAGCACGTGTTTTACTGTATTTATGCTCTTAATATACACCAGCTGTTCAAATATGTCAATAGGAATAAAGAATTATCGACAAAAAATCATATAAATTTGCCACCTATGCTGTCTCGCATAGGTGGCAAATTTATATGATTGTCGTCAACCAATAAATTACTCCATACACCGCGCTTGCCGTCATTCCATACACTAAAACAGGACCTGCAATGGTAAACATTTTGGTGCAGGTTCCATTGGTTACAGACTCGGTTTTAAATTCCATGGCTGGTGACACTACAGAATTTGCAAAACCTGTTATGGGTACAATTGTTCCGGCGCCAGCTACTTTTGCCATCCGGTCATAGACTCCAATTCCTGTTAACAAAGCCCCTAGAAACACCATCGTCATCGAGGTGGCTGTAGCGGATAAATCCTGACTTAACCCTGTCAAGCTCCAGCCATTTAAAATCAATTGGCCTAGCACACAAATCAAGCCTCCGGACCAGAAGGCGTTAAGCATATCTACCAGTGTATTGGAATTCGGGGAATATGTCTTTACAAGTTCGCTGTATTGCATACTGGTGATTTTCATAAAACCATCTCCCAAATCAGTATGTCCAAAACAGCCATACTAAAACAGGTATTTTATGTAACTTCAGTACGTTATTTCATAACGGTATCAATCGAATCTTAGTTGTCTTCAATCAATTTATTTTTACAAAATGAAATAATTGCTTTTTTACATAAAAGCGCCCCGCCGCATTTTTGCGGCGGGGATTCCTTCCATATTACTTTACCAGCTCAATAACGGCCAGCTCCGCGGCATCGCCGCGACGAGGCCCAACACGGGTAATCCTAGTGTAACCACCATTGCGCTCATTGTAAGAAGGTGCAATCTCCTTGAACAGCTTGGTGACCACGTCCTCCTTTGTAATATAGCTCAGTGCCTTCCGGCGAGAAGCCAAAGTACCAGATTTACCCAACGTAATCATTTTTTCAGCTACAGGCTGAACTTCCTTGGCCCGGGTAACGGTGGTCTCAATACGACCTTTCTCCAGCAGATCTGTGGTCAGCTGACGCAGCATAGCCTTGCGCTGAGCGGAAGTTCTGCCGAGTTTACGGGTTCCGAACATTCTTATTACCTCCTTTGCAAAAGGTTATGCTTAATTGTTATTCGAGGAGCTGTCGCTAGCCAGGGACAAACCCATCATGGCCAGTTTATTCTGAACTTCCTCCAGGGACTTTCTGCCGAGATTTCGTACCTTAATCATATCCTCGCCAGACCGGCTGATCAGATCTTCTACCGTGTTAATATTAGCACGCTTGAGGCAGTTAAAGCTTCTGACAGACAAATCCATTTCCTCAATGCTCATTTCCAGCACTTTTTCCTTGACGCTCTCAGCCTTCTCCACCACGGTAGATTTGCTGGCCACAGATTCGCTTAGATCTGTAAACAGTACCAAATGATCCGTCAAAATCTTTGCGCCCAGGCTCACAGCATCACGAGCCGAAATAGTGTTATCCGTCCACACCTCTAGCGTCAGCTTATCATAGTCAGTCATATTACCCACACGGGTATTTTCCACAGTATAATTCACTTTATAGACGGGAGTATAGATCGAATCAATCGGGATTACACCAATGACGGTCTGTGCTGTCTTATTTTTGTCAGAGGAAACATAGCCGCGGCCGTGATTCATGGTTATCTCCATGTTGAAGGTAGCATCCGGACCCAACGTGCAAATGTGAAGGTCGGGGTTCAAAATCTCCACTTCGCCGTCCGCCTTAATATCGCCGGCGCAGACCTCGCGCTCCCCCATAGCTTCAATATAGACAGTCTTTGGACCTTGACAATGAAGCTTTGCAATAATTTGTTTTACGTTCAGGACAATCTCCGTGACATCTTCTTTGACACCGGGAATTGTTGAGAACTCATGCTGGACGCCTGCGATCTTAATAGAAGTGGCCGCGGTGCCAGGCAGAGAAGAGAGCAAAATCCTTCTCAAAGAGTTGCCAAGGGTGGTACCATACCCCCTCTCCAGGGGTTCAACAACATACTTGCCATAGGAAGTATCTTCTGCGGAGTCAATGCATTCGATGCGAGGCTTTTCAATTTCTACCATATAGGAAATACCCTCCTTGTAACCGCGATAAAAATCGCATGTGATTCAGCTTACAGATAATCGAGGGTCTTGTGTTACTTGGAGTACAACTCGACGATGAGATGCTCGGCAATCTCAAAGTCAATATCGTCTCTGGCAGGAGCAGCAATTACCTTGCCCTGCAGGGTGTTCTTATCTCGGTCAAGCCACTTGGGGGTAGCGGCAAAAACATCGTCTTCCTTGAGTTTCTTAAAGAACGCATTTGATGCACTCTTCTCACACACGGCAATCACGTCACCAGTCTTAATGAGATAAGAGGGAATATTTACCCGCTTGCCATTGACGGTAAAATGACCATGGTTGACGAGCTGACGAGCTTCACGACGAGTAGATGCAAAACCCAATCGATAGACTACATTGTCAAGCCTCCGCTCAATCATGCACAGAAGCTCCTCTCCGGTATTGCCGGACATTTTAGAAGCTTTCTCGTAGTAAGCACGGAATTGCTTTTCCTGAATTCCATAAACGAATTTGACCTTTTGCTTCTCAGTTAGCTGCGTTGCATACTCAGACTTTTTTGCTCTCCTTTGACCACCAGGGTTTTTATTGGAGGTTCTACTATAACCCATAACAGCAGGAGAAACGCCCAACGTTCTGCAGCGCTTGAGAACAGGCTGTGTATTTCTAGCCATTGCTTAATATCCTCCTTTGTGATTATACGCGGCGACGTTTGGGAGGACGGCAACCATTATGAGGAATGGGAGTCACGTCCTTGATCATGTTGACCTCTAGGCCAGCAGACTGAAGCGCACGAATCGCGGACTCACGTCCCTGACCAGGTCCCTTAACATATACTTCCACAGTTTTCAGTCCATGCTCCATCGCAGCTTTCGCTGCAGTCTCTGCAACCATCTGAGCTGCATAGGGAGTAGATTTTCTGGATCCACGGAAGCCCAGGCCGCCGGAGGAAGCCCAGGAGATGGCATTACCATTTAAATCGGTAATTGTCACCATGGTATTGTTAAAGGAGCTGCGGATATGCGCGGCACCCTTTTCGATATTTTTGCGCTCACGGCGCTTTTTAATAACTTTTTTCTTATTGGCAGCCATTGCATATCCCTCCTTTACTTCTTCTTATTAGCAATGGTCTTCTTCGGACCTTTGCGAGTTCTGGCATTTGTTTTGGAACGCTGACCGCGAACGGGCAGGCCGCGTCTATGGCGTATGCCACGATAGCAGCCGATCTCTGTAAGACGCTTAATATTCAAAGCAACTTCACGACGAAGATCACCTTCAATGGTGTAGCCCTTATCGATGACGTCACGGAGGGCGGCCTCCTGGTCATCAGTCAGATCCTTTACTCGGATGTCGGGATTGATACCCGCCTTCTCAAGAATGTCTTTCGCACTCTTTCTGCCAATTCCATAGATATAGGTCAGGCCAATTTCAACCCGCTTATCTCTTGGCAGATCAACACCGGAAATTCGTGCCATTTAACTCTGCACCTCCTTTTCTCAACCCTGTCTCTGCTTATGCTTGGGATTTTCACAAATCACCATAACGCGTCCCTTGCGCTTAATGACTTTGCATTTCTCGCACATGGGCTTTACGGACGGTCTTACTTTCATACTGTTAACCTCCAAATTGAGAACATATCTCTCACTTGCTTCTCCAGGTGATACGGCCCCGAGTCAGATCATACGGTGACATCTGCACGGTAACTTTATCGCCCGGAAGAATTTTAATAAAATTCATCCGGAGCTTGCCGGAAATATGTGCCAAAATGGTATGACCCTTTCCGATATCCACGGAAAACATCGCATTTGGCAACGCGTCGACTACGACGCCCTCAAGCTCAATTACGTCGTCTTTTGCCAAGATTATTCAGCCTCCTTGGTTCTGACTATTGAATTCCAAGCCAAAAATGGCCAAATCCCTGCGTAACTCGCTATTGAGTACTACGTCGCCTCGCCTAAGCTTTTTGGCAACATTAGAATCAGTCCGAGCGGCCAACCGAAGATGCTTCAGCTTCTTCCGTTTGGGATTTTCCAGCTTTCTGACCTTGCCATCAGCAATTGTTGCATAAACACCGTCTGTCTCCAGCACAAAGAACAATCGTCCTTTGTCACGGCCGGCCAGTGAAACAATAATATCTGATTTATAGATATCCACTGTTTTGCCCCTCGGTGACGGTGAGAATTTCCGGCTCGCCGTCGGTAATGAGCACAGTATTTTCGTAGTGTGCCGCACGGCTTCCATCCACTGTTTTAGTCGTCCACCGATCCGGCATCACATGAACCTCAAAAGATCCTGCATTAACCATAGGCTCAATCGCAATGACCATTCCCGGAATCAATCTAGGCCCGTGACCAGGACGGCCAAAATTCGGCACTTCAGGCTCTTCATGAAGCTTTTCACCAACACCGTGTCCCACAAAGCTACGGACAACAGAGAAGCCATTGGCCTCTACATAAGTCTGTATCGCATGTGAAATATCGGAAACGCGAAAACCGCGCTTAGCGAATTTAATTCCTTCAAAAAAGCTCTGTCTGGTGACCTCTACCAGTTTTTTAGAGACGTCATCTGTCTCGCCACAAATAAACGTTGCTGCGCAGTCACCATGGAATCCACCCCAATAGGCTCCGACATCCACACTGACAATATCGCCTTCGTGGATCACCTGTTTCCCAGGAATACCATGGATTACTACATCATTGACGGAGATACAGGCACTACCAGGAAATCCACCATATCCAAGGAACGACGGAGTCGCTCCTTGAGATACGATGTAATTGTGAACAGCTCTGTCAATCTCCTGCGTTGTTATGCCAGGCTTTACCATCTCTCCTGCCAGCTTGCGAGCAGCCGCAGTAATTTCTCCAGCCTTGCGCATAATTTCTATTTCATGTTCTGTCTTGATTGAGATCATACTCAGTTCTCCAACGCTGCAAGGATATCCTTTGTAGCATTTTCAATCGGCTGGTTCCCTTCCACTTCTACCAGAATTCCCATCTTCTCATAAAAAGACTTCAGGGGCTCCGTCTCTGTATGAAAGACCTGCAGCCTGTTTTTCACTGTTTCTGGTGCGTCGTCCTTGCGAATAATC
>CABRZL010000039.1 GCA_902475435.1 uncultured Eubacteriales bacterium
TGAGCATTTTTGAATTGGTTTGTCGGGCCTGTTATCTCTTGGAGAACTGAGGCGCGCGACGGGCAGCCTTGAGGCCGTATTTCTTTCTTTCTTTCATTCTGGGGTCTCGAGTCAGGAGACCGGCAGATTTCAGAATAGCGCGGAACTCAGGATCTACCTGAAGCAGAGCACGGGCAATGCCGTGACGTATGGCACCAGCTTGGCCGGAAACGCCGCCGCCGGTAACGGTGCAGATAATGTCTACCGTACCCAAGGTTTTGGTGACAACCAGGGGCTGACGGACAATCAGCTTGAGGGTATCAAGGCCAAAGTAATCATCGATGTCACGGCCGTTGATGGTGATGGAACCGGTGCCGCCCTGGTACAGGCGCACACGGGCAACGGAGGACTTACGTCTGCCGGTGCCGTACTGATACTGTCTTTTGCTCTCGTACATTAGTCGTTACCTCCCATTAAATCGCAGTCCAAGGCTCAGGCTTCTGAGCGGCATTTTTGTGCTCAGCGCCGGCATAGATTTTCAGACGAGTCATGGCAGCTCTGCCAATGGAATTCTTGGGAAGCATACCCTTTACAGCCAGCTCCATAGCAAATTCCGGCTTTTCAGCCATCAACGTGGAATATTTTACTTCTTTGAGATTGCCGATCCAGCCGGTGTGGTGCTGGTACATTTTTTTCTCCAGCTTCTTGCCTGTAAGCACCGCCTTCGCAGCGTTGATGACAATGACGAAGTCGCCACAGTCTACATTGGGAGTAAAGCTGGGCTTGTGTTTGCCGCGGAGCAAAGAAGCGACCTGCGTAGCGACACGGCCCAAGGGCTTGCCGGCAGCATCGATCACATACCATTTGCGCTCGACGGTCTCCTTTTTTGCCAAAGTAGTGGACATAGTTGTCTCCTCCAGTATAAAAAATAAACTTTTGACATTCGTTGTGTGTATGCTACAATAACCGTATCTTTGAGCATGCTCCGCTATTCTAGCATCCAAAATTTCGGATGTCAACAGGAAAAAGAAGTTTTTTGATAGAATTGCGGAAAAACTTTTAAAATCTTTAAAATACTCTTGTTTTCTCTTTGTTTCTAATGTACAAATTTATGTTTGGAGGCAGGATAGATGCAGAAGCTGGTAGGGCTGGTACGCCGGTGTGTGGAAGACTATCAGATGATAGAGCCTGGAGACAGAATTGCTGTAGGAATTTCAGGTGGAAAAGATTCTTTGGTGCTGCTTCGGCTGTTGGCGGAACTGAGAAATTACTATCCCAAACCGTTTGAATTGGAGGCCGTTACAATAGATTTGGGGTTTCCTGATATGGATTTTACGGGTGTCTCTGAGTATTGCGAAGCGCTGGGAGTTCCTTACACTGTGGTGCCGACACAGATCAAAGCTGTGGTGTTCGATGTAAGGAAAGAAAAAAATCCGTGCTCCATGTGCGCAAAAATGCGGCGTGGCGCTCTGAACGAGGCTATTCGCCAACGGAATATTCACAAGATTGCCCTGGGCCATCACCATGATGATGCAGTGGAAACCTTTCTGATGAACCTGATCTATGAGGCGAGGATTGGTTGTTTTCAACCGGTGACCTATTTGGATCGAACTGGTGTGACGCAGATTCGGCCGATGCTGTATCTTCCAGAGCAGACCATTTTGCATTTTGCACAGAGAGAACAAATCCCCGTGGTAGAAAACACCTGTCCTGCAGATAAGACCTCCAAACGTCAGGAGATTAAACGTCTGATTTATGATATGGTGGAAAAATATCCGGAGCTGAAAGCCAACGTATTTGGTGCCATGCAGCGTTATCCGTTGGAAAATTGGGATGTGACGCCCAGAGATAAATTTCGTAAAGAGTAAACAAATCGCCGGAGCCAATTAAGCTCCGGCGATTTGTTTAGTTGGCGTTTCTGGATATAGATTCGATCCAGTCAGCCATACCGGCTGGATCGTCGTCAGCACAGTGGCCGCCGTCCCAAACCAGACGAGCGTTTACCTCTTTTCCAAGGATACGGAGGCTGTCTGCCATGTTTGTGATGATGGGAAGCGATGTGTGATTGTCACAAGCTCCATGACGAATCCACCAATGGGGCGCAATGCCGGGATTCTTTGCGTGAATGAAGTACATTGGATTCATGAGATTCAACAGATCCAGTACCTCCGGTTCTACCTGGGCATTGGGATCACCCGTAGTGTGGCGTATACTGAATTCAGTAAAATGCCGGGCGTTAACCGTTTCACTGCCAAACTCAATGGGTTCGGCCATACTCATCTCAAAGTCGTCAAAAGCGGGGAGACCCTTCATTCTTCCGCAGTGTGCAGTGAAATCCTGGAAGGAGAAAGAAGCTGTTTTGCCATCCCAAGTGAGCCAGGGATTCTTTTCTACATAGGCTTTGACCTCGTCCGGAGAGAGTGCGGACAGATATCGGTTGGCCGATGGAATCAGATAATATTGCAGTAGATAGTTCTCCATGGTATCTGCAGTAATAGGACCAAAACCGTCCCGGCTGAGCTCTAAACTGTTTTGATAGGCTTTGTATGCCTGTATAAGCTGGGCAGAAAGAGATTGGTCCACCAAATCGCCCACACCTGTAAATGGATTGGACTGAGGCAGATTCCCATATTCCCATTCGTAGCAGGCATCGGCATGCTCCAGATTGGTGATAGCGGAAAAGTTGCAGCTGCCCAAAATGTCATCCCGTTCTGCAGCTGCAC
Organism: uncultured Eubacteriales bacterium; assembly: GCA_902475435.1. Taxonomy (GTDB): domain Bacteria; phylum Bacillota; class Clostridia; order Oscillospirales; family Oscillospiraceae; genus HGM13006. Next base: position 2,703 of record CABRZL010000039.1, read on the forward strand.
CAATGGCATTGAGATAGGGTTCATACAGAGGACTGTTGCCGGACGCACCCAATAAAGCGCTCAGCGCACCGCCTGCACTGCCGCCGGTAGATACAATCCAATCGGGGTTTCCAGGCATAATTCCTTTGTTATGGCGAAGATACCGAACTGCCGCTTTAAGATCTACAATTGCGGCAGGCGCTTTTCCGTAATACCGTCCGTCCGGGAATTGATTGTCACGTCCGCGACAACCTGCTTCTACAATAACAAAGCCCTTTTGCAAACAAAGGTCTTTGCTCTCAGCGCCAGGCATGCCGGGCATGGCGATGGGACCAGGGCCGCCGGGGCCTTCTGGCAGAGGACCGCCAGGCATAGGACCAGGACCACCAGGCATGGGACCAGGGCCACCTGGCATAGGGCCTGGTCCGTCAGATTTGCTTTCACCTTTGTTTCTGCAGGACATATAGCCGCCCACGCCGATGATGAATAAAATTGGAGAACGGCTGGAATCCACCGGAATGCCATCAATAGAGACCGGAACGGTTACGTTGAGGCTCTGAAAGTCATCGTCTATTGGTGCTGCCACATAACAAAGGTGTTTATAGTGATGCAGCATGATTTCTTTGCCGTCTATCGTTCTGGTTTCCGTAGTGTAGCGCTCTACGGGAAACAGCAGGGGATCCTGATTCATATTGAGTTCCTCCTTTGAATGAAAACTGTTTCTTTCATTGTATCAGGGAACTGGGGCGAGTTCAATTCGAAATCATTCAAAATTGATTCCCAACTGGAATAGGGGATTGACAAAATCGACAAGCTGTGTATGCTGTATATGTATAGTAAATGAGGTGATTCCATGGAACTATTTGTGGATTACCATAGCGGGGTTCCGATCTACCAACAAATCCGGCAACAAATTCAAAGCCAGATTTTATTCGGTTCTCTGGAAACTGATACGCCGCTTCCGTCGATCCGGAACCTGGCTAAGGATTTGCGGATCAGCGTCATCACGACGAAGCGGGCCTATAAAGAGCTGGAAAACGATGGGCTGATTTACTCCGTGCCTGGAAAGGGAAACTTTGTGGCCCGGCAAAATTGGGAGAAGCTGCGAGAGCAGCATCAGCGGGAGATAGAGGAACGTATGCGGCAGCTTCTGTCGCAGGCTCGCAGTGTTGGTATGACAAAACGAGAGGTTCAAGAGATTTTGGAACAGCTTTGGGAGGAACAGCGTAAGCAGCAGTTATGCTGCCAATCTTGCTGCGGTTTGGTACGGAAAAGGGAAGAATTATGTATATTCTCTGCCTCTGCGCATTTTGTACTACTGAAATTGCTGTGCCGATGCCAACGATTACTGTTGGGCAGTCGTGGATGATACTGGGGACTGTAGCTGCGGCATGTGCCGTTTTGTGGTGGATTTCCTATCAGATTGCAGTAGCACTGTATCAAAAGTGTATTTTGTGATATGAAAAAGAAAGGGGGTCTGGACACTCGTTCCAAACCCCCTTCTTCAAAAATCAGCCGACCAATTCGGCAGTATCTTTGGCAATCATCAGTTCTTCGTTGGTGGGAATTACCAAGACTTTGACTTTGGCGTTGTCAGGAGAAACAATGCGTTCCTCTCCGCGGATGTTATTCTTTTCAGGATCAATCTCGATGCCCATGAACTGGAGCCCGTCTACAAAATGCAGACGCATATCGGCAGAATTCTCACCGACGCCGGCGGTAAAGATCACAGCGTCTACACCGCCCATGGCAGCAGCATATTCTGCAATCATCTTGCGGACGCTGTACTCAAAGACCTCGATGGCGAGTGCAGCACGCGTATTGCCTTCTGCGGCGGCGTTGTCAAGATCCCGGAAATCCGAGGATACGCCGGAGATGCCCAGCACGCCGGACTTTTTGTTCAGGGTTGTCATCATGTCCGCCATGGACATATCGTATTTTTTCATGATATATTCCATAATGCCGGCATCCATATCGCCGGAGCGGGTTCCCATAGGAAGACCGGCCAAAGGTGTCAGGCCCATGGAAGTATCGACGCTCTTACCGCCGTCTACCGCAGTGATAGATGATCCGTTGCCGAGATGGCAGGATACGATCTTCAGCGATTCAATGGGTTTGCCCAAAATCTCTGCACAGCGCTGAGATACATAGCGGTGGGAAGTGCCATGGAAACCATAGCGACGCATTTTATCGTTTTCGTAATATTCATAGGGGATGGCATAGGTGTACGCCTTAGCAGGCATGGTCTGATGGAATGCGGTATCAAATACAGCAACCATAGGCACGCCGGGCATCTTCTCCTGGCAGGCTTTGATGCCGATAATGTTGGCGGGATTGTGAAGCGGAGCCAGAGGATTGCACGCCTCAATTGCGGCCATGACTTCGTCTGTGATAACCACGGAAGAGGCAAACTTTTCACCGCCGTGTACTACGCGATGCCCTACTGCGTCGATCTCTTTCATGGAAGCGATGACGCCGTTTGCGGGATCTACCAGAGCATTGAGCACAGCCTCGATGGCCTCGGCATGTGTCGGCATGGCGACATCCACAGCGTCAAGTGTCTTCTTACCTTCTACCTGAGGCTTATAGGTGAATTTTCCGTCAATGCCGATGCGTTCGCAAAGGCCTTTGGCCAGCAGATCACCGGTGGCGGGATTGAGCAGCTGATACTTCAGGGAAGAGCTGCCTGCATTGATCACTAATACGTTCATACTGTCATCTCCTAAAAGTATTTCATGGAAATACGCTGCTCGGAACCGATCAGGCAGAAGAGCAGCATCTTTCCTTATTTTAGCGCAAAAAGTTCTTTTTTTCAATAGTATTTCTTGCGTTACTCACAGAAAGGCCAAAGATATGTGCAGGAACATTGTTGGGGAGCATTCCGGCGATAAGTTACTCGGATTTTTTGTGGATAATGGCGGTGCAGAATCCGGCGGGCTTCAGAGGCAGAGACGGCATCCTCCAGAGCAAGCTCAAAATCGGTTTTTGTGATGCTGGTTCCGTCTGAAAGCTGCAATGTAAATTTTGGATAGTGTTTTCCGGAGATTTCGATGGATTCCAACAGCTGGCCTTCTGTGCTGGGGAGTACACAGGAACGGATGACATAAAACAGGAACTGAAATGGAAGGATGGTGGCATTGAATGCAGCGCGTACCCAGCGTTTTGGATGAGACAGCCGCTCGTAATCTCCAGTCATAAAACGCATAACAAAGCCCCCTTTTCTTTAAAAGATAGGAGAGAAACATAGGGAATACAAGACTTTATGATGTAAAATGTGAGTCAAATGATTATAGAGCACGAATATTTCCAGATGGCTTTGGGATATGAAAAACGGATATTTTACAGAATCCATATTTTATGCTATATTTAATAAACTACTGAGGATTCAAAACGTATGCGAATCGGAGGGATTATTTCATGAAAACAGTTGGAATTATCTGTGAATATAATCCGTTTCATATGGGGCATCAGTTTCAGATACGGGAGGTTCGACAAAAATTAGGGGGAGCCGTTGGCATTGTCTGTTTGATGAGCGGGAACTATGTCCAGCGGGGAGAACCGGCAATTTATGATAAGTGGGCAAGAGCGGAAACGGCGGTGAAACATGGCGCGGATTTGGTCATAGAATTACCGTTGACGATAGCCACAAATGCAGCGGGACATTTTGCTGCAGGTGCAGTAGATTGCCTGATTGGCTTTGGCGGCATAGACTATCTGTGCTTTGGTAGCGAGGGCAAGACAACGCAGGCGCTGATGGAGACGGCTCGGCTCATGAAAACAGAGGAGTATGAGGTAGAACTGCGCCATGCGCTTTCCGGAGGAGTTTCTTATGCCAAGGCGAGAGAGTTGGCATTAACCACGATGGGAGGAGACGGACGATGCCTGTCCACACCGAATAATGCGCTGGGCGTGGACTACCTTCAGAGACTATTGGAACGGGAAAGCGGAATTGAGCCACTGGCAATCAGCAGAGATTCCACGTTACCTTCGGCATCGGACATTAGAGAGTTATTGGCTGCAGGATGGCAAAGCACAAGTCCTGTGCCGGCACGATTGCCAGACAAGCCCATTCATACGCTGCTCTATGGGGAACGGGCCATGTTGGCAGTGCTCAAAACGTTGCCGGATCAGGCGTTTCAGACAATGCCATTTGGCTCAGAAGGCTTGTGGAGTAAGGTGATGAAAGCATGCCGGAGGGAGATGAGTTTACAGGATATCATATTTTCCTGTAAAACAAAACGTTATACCTTTTCGCGGCTTCGACGGATGCTATTGTGTCTGTTTTTGGGACTTAGCCAGGAAGATATGGAACGGGAGATTCCATATCTCCGGATATTGTCGTTCAACGATCGTGGCCGCGAAATCCTGCATGAGGCGAAGAAGCGGAGTGAGTATCCGCTGGTTTCGGGTGCAGTGCCGAATACATTGGAGGCAAAGACGTATTTTGCATTGGAATCTCTGGCAACAGATTTATATGGATTGTTTGCACAGGTGGGAGTGAAGGAGCCGGTGGGACGAGAAAAGAGCCGGAATCCGGTCTATGTCCAGGTAGCGCCTTACAGCTGATTCGTCAGGATGAATTGAAAATTTCTCTTGCATTTTGGAAGAAATCGTGATATAATACCCAAGCTTTAGAATTTACAGGCGTTTTGCGCCTTAGTGGAACTGAAAGAGGTGAACAAACGTGAAAAAAGGCATCCATCCCGATTATCAACAGACCACAATTCGCTGTGCTTGTGGCAACGTGTTTGAGACCGGGTCTACGAAGAAGGATATCAGAGTTGAAATCTGCTCCAAGTGTCACCCTTTCTATACCGGCAAGCAGAAGCTGGTTGACACTGGCGGACGTGTTGAACGCTTCAACAAGAAGTTTGGCCTGAAGTAAGTATCCCGTCATGGGGGCTGTTTCACTGTGTGGAACAGCCTCTTTTTGTTCTTTTTTGGTGTATTTGCCTGTATTTTGTAGAAAATGTAAGTGGAGGATTGTATGGAGGAGAAACAAAAGCTTGCCCCGGAAAAAACCATCTTGGCAGGCCTGAATACGAAATTGTTTTCTGAGGAGGAGAATGCCACCGAGGAATCTCTTCAGGAATTGGAAGCGCTATTAGAAACTGCAGGCGGCGTTTGTGTGGGAAAGCTGCTGCAATCTCGGGCCGCACCAGATCCACATTCTTTTTTGGGTGAAGGGAAAGCGGAAGAGCTCCGGCAGGCGGTGGAAGCTACCAATGCGAATATGGTGATTTTTGATAATGAATTGTCTCCGTCGCAGATTCGTTCCCTGGAGAAAATTACAGGAGCTACAGTGATTGATCGTTCGGCCTTGATTCTGGACATTTTTGCACAACGAGCCAAGACCAAAGAAGGGCGACTTCAGGTGGAGTTGGCGCAGTATCAGTATCTGCTGCCCCGTCTTTCCGGTATGGGCGCATCACTGTCTCGCCAAGGCGGTGGAATTGGAACAAGAGGTCCCGGTGAAACACGATTGGAGACAGACCGACGGCATATTCATACGCGGATCTCCCGGCTTCAGCAGGAACTCAAGGAGGTTCGGCGGGTCCGGGGTGTTCAGCGACAACGGCGGGAGAAAAATAGTGTGCCTGTGGTTGCGTTGATAGGATATACCAACGCGGGGAAATCCACGTTGCTCAATGCGCTTACTGGGGCCAATATTCCCGCAAACAACCGACTCTTTGATACTTTGGATACGACCACCCGGAGACTCCGGGTGTCCGATACCCTGGAGGTACTTTTAAGCGATACGGTTGGTTTTATAGCGAAGCTGCCGCACCATCTGGTGGAGGCCTTTCAGGCCACATTGGAGGAGCTTCAGTATGCAGACTTGCTGCTGCATGTCATTGACGCTTCCGATCTCAATCGGGATGCCCATATGGTTGTGGTGGAAAAGCTGGCGAAAGAGTTGGCGCCTCAGGGGGTTCCCATGATTGAGGTCTATAATAAGGCAGACCTGATTGAGCCGCAATTTATTCCTGTGGGCGAAGACCGAGTTGCAATTTCTGCCACTTCTGGCGCTGGGTTGGACAAGCTCTTGTCGTTGATTGCGCAAAAACTGGATACTGGCGTTCGTCGGGTGGAGCTGTTATTACCCTACAGTGCAGCAGGTGAGTTGGACCGGCTTCATCGGGAGGCTCGGGTCTTTTCTGCAGAGTATGAAAATGAAGGTATCCGAATCAATGCGGCGATGAACCGGGAACAGCAGGGTAGGTATCAGAGATATATTCAAAAGTGAGGCGGCGACAATGTACCTGGAAACCAAGATTATTGAAACAAAGCGGCTGATTTTGCGTCCATTTTGTATGGAAGATGCTGACGCCGTGTTTGAAAACTGGGCTTCTGACCCGGAGGCAACCCGGTATATGTCCTGGCCCACTCACAAGAGCAGGGCAGACTCCCGGGCCTATATTGCATTTGCGATGGAGCAGTATGAGCGGGCCGCAGATGCCAACAACATGGGTATATGCGATACAGTCTGCTTTGCTGTCTTAAAATCCGACTACCAAAAGGAACATGCCGTATGACCGAATATTATCTTCCAACTGGCTATGGCCAGTCGGAATTTGTGGAAAAAAAGTCCCGTTTTCTGGGGCAGGTCTGGCCGATTTCCTCGGAACCGGAAGCCCGGGAAAAAATTGAAGCCGTAAAAAAACAGTATCACGATGCCCGACACAATTGCTGGTGCTATCTGCTGCGGGACGGTACTGTGCGGTATTCTGACGATGGAGAGCCTCAGGGGACCGCAGGGCAGCCTATGCTGGAGGTGTTTCAGCGGGAGGGTATAACCGATGTAGTGTGCATTGTGACTCGGTATTTCGGCGGGATTTTGCTGGGAACAGGTGGCCTGGCCAGAGCCTACTCCAAGGGTGCAAAGGATGCCCTTGTGTCAGCTGGGGTCAGTGTAGAACGGCTGTGGGACCGTATTTTAGTGGCTTGCAGCTATCGTCTGTATGAGCGAATTCGGCTGGAGACGGAGAAGCTGGGTGGCCTTGCAGAAGAGGTAGACTTTGGCACGGATGTGACCATGACGGTGCTGATGCCGGAGACGGAGTCTAAGGCCTATCTTGATCTGCTGGTAGAACTCAGCAACGGGCAGGTTCAAGGGGAGCAGATGGAACAGGTTTTTCGGGGGGTTCCCACAGATAGATTTAGATAAGGGGGAGTGTTATGACCATTCGGGAAGAGCTGGAACAGGAGGAATTTTCGCGGTTGGCACCTTGGGCGGCGAAAGCGGCGAACACAAGGGGACGGCTGCGCCCTGAGGAAGAAAATGAAGTTCGCACTTGCTATCAGCGGGATGTAGACCGCATTGTATACTCCAAAGCCTTTCGGCGTTTGAAGCATAAAACGCAGGTGTTTTTGCAGCCGGAGGGGGATCACTATCGAACCAGGCTGACCCATACGCTGGAGGTTATGCGGATTTCCCGAACTATAGCCAGAGCACTCCGGCTCAACGAAGATCTGACTGAGGCGATTGCCTTTGGCCATGATCTAGGGCACACGCCGTTTGGTCATGCAGGCGAGAAGGCACTTACAGAGATTACAGGAAAAACCTTTCGACACAATGAGCAGTCCCTCCGGGTTGTAGATTATTTAGAAAAAAACGGTGATGGCCTGAATCTCTGTTATGAAACGCGGATGGGCATTGTCGGTCACACGGGAGAGTACATACCGGAAACGCTGGAGGGACAGATTGTCCGGGTATCAGACCGTATTGCTTATATCAACCACGATATTGACGATGCATGCCGGGCGGGGATACTTTCAAATAACGACATTCCACAGTACATTGCAGATGTGCTGGGGGAAACCCATACCCAACGGGTTAATACACTGGTTCAAGATATTATCAACTGTTCCAGAGGAAAGGAACAGTTGACGCGGACGCCGGAGATTACGGAGGCTATGGAAAAACTCCGGGAATTTATGTTTGAAAAAGTCTATAAGAATCCTGTGGCGAAAGGGGAAGAATATAAGGCGAAAGATATCATCGGCATGCTCTATGAGCACTATCTCAAGCATCCGGATGATATTCCGGCGGATTTTCGACCGCAGTTGGATTTTGATGGGATCGAACGAACCGTTTGTGATTATATAGCGGGGATGACCGACAAATATGCAGTGTATAAATTCAGTGAAATTTTTATTCCTACAGCGTGGCAAGTGAGGGGTTGAATACGAAAAAGACGAAATCATGCATAATTTCAGCTTAATTTGGAAACCATTGTTGAGGAGGTGCGAGCTTTGGCGTTCCCGGAACAATTTCTGGAGGAATTAGAAGAAAAAAATCCTATAGAGGATGTAGTGGGGCAATATGTAAACCTTACCCGCCGGGGCAGCAATCTCTTTGGCCTGTGTCCGTTTCACAATGAAAAGACGCCGTCTTTTTCAGTGGCTCCGGAGAAGAAGATTTATTATTGTTTTGGATGCCACAAGGGTGGCGGAGTGATCCATTTTATTATGGAAATTGAGGGGTTGGACTATCCGGATGCCGTACGTTTTTTAGCAAAACGGGCGGGTATTGAGGTGCCGGAGGATGAAAAACGTCAGCCTTCAAATTACCGCCATAAAGAACGACTTTGGCAATTGTGCCGGGATGCAGCCCGGTACTACCATGAGGTTCTGAAAAGTCCGGAAGGGAAAGCTGGACTTAACTATCTTGCCGGGCGAGGGCTTTCCGCCGAAACCATTGTGCGGTTCGGACTTGGTTTTGCGCCTAATCGTTGGGATAGTTTGATGAAGGCCATGTTAGAAAAAGGATACACCCGGCAGGAACTATTGGAGGCAGGGCTTGTTCGGGCTCGAAGTCGTCAGAGAAAAGATCCGGATGGAACCGTAACTGAATACGAGACCTACTATGATTGGTTTCGCAATCGCGTACTGTTTCCCATTATTGATGTCCGGGGAAACGTCATCGGATTTGGTGGACGGGTCATGGATAATTCAGAACCCAAATATCTCAATTCCCCTGAAAGCCTGATCTTTAACAAACGAAAGAACCTATTTGCTTTGAATCTGGCAAAGAAAACAAAAATGGATATGTTGGTGCTTACCGAGGGATATATGGATACCATTACAATGCATCAATATGGCTTCGACTGTGCGGTGGCGTCACTGGGAACAAGCCTGACGCAAGAACAGGCTGGGATGTTGGCCAAGTATACCAAACAGATGATTCTTTGTTATGACGGCGATCAGGCAGGACAAAATGCTGCCAAGCGTGCAATCAGCATTTTAGAAAAAACAGGAATCACAGTCCGAGTTCTCCGAATGCAGGGGGCCAAAGATCCGGATGAATATCTCAGAAAGTATGGAGCAAACCGATTCAAAAAACTGCTGGGGGATTCTGAGAATCAAGCTGTGTATCAGTTGGAAACGATTCAACAAAAGTATGATTTTTCTACAGATGACGGAAAAGTAGGTTTTTTGCAGGAAGCGTCTTCCTTTATTGCCACAATGTCTTCACCGGTTGAACGCGAGGTATACAGTACGCGAGTGGCGGAGACAGCGGGGGTTAGTACAGATGCAGTTAAGGTTGAAGTAGAACGGGCGCATAAACGGCGTATTTTTTCTCAGAAAAAACAGGAGGAGCGAAAAAATCTCCGCCCCGCCGATGTGATTCAGCCTACAATTTCTGGAGTGAAATATGAGAATGTCCGTTCAGCTGTGGCCGAGGAAGGCTTGTTGGGGCAGATTTTGCTGGAACCAGCTCTGATGGATCAGGCTGAAAGCTTGAAGCCGGAAGAATTTTCTGTTCCATTATTGGGAAAGGTATTTCGGTGGATGCAGGAGCGATGGCATGAGGGATTGCATATTTCTATTCCAGCCATGGAAGGGACTTTTCAGCCAGAAGAAATTTCTCATATTACAAAAATATTGCAGAAGATGGAGGGAGTTGTGAACGAGCAGGCACTTAGAGATTACATAGCCGTAATCCAATCGGAAGCATCAAAACGCGGAAGTAAAGATCTCATGGAGGCTCTAAACCGCCGCCGAGACAAGAAAGGGTATGGAGGATGATAGGCATGAGTAATACCTCTCAGAAAAAGCCAGATAGCCAGACGTTGGCAGCGCAACAGGCAAGGCTGATTGAACGGGCCAAAGCCACGGGGAAACTCACAATGGAGGAACTGGTGGCAGCGTTGTCACCCCTGGGGGCAGATATGGACCAGATTGAAGAAACCTACAATGCCCTGACGGAAGCGGGAATTGAGGTGCTTCCGCCTCAAGATGAAGTGAATCTGGAGGAAACGGCGCCCAGTCCGGAGGAGCTCAGTCAGATTCAGGAGGAACTGGAGGACACCGATAAGCTGTTGGAAGATCCGGAAAAATTGGCCGAGGATTATGGTACAGGGGATCCGGTGCGGATGTATCTTCGGGAAATCGGCAAAGTACCGTTGCTTTCAGCAGAAGAAGAGCTGGCATTGGCCAAGCGAATTGCTACGGGTGATCAGGCGGCTGCCAGGGCCATGACAGAGGCAAATCTCAGATTGGTAGTATCCATTGCAAAACGTTATGTAGGACGTGGTATGCAGCTTTTGGATTTGATCCAGGAGGGAAATTTAGGTTTGCTGAAAGCGGTAGAAAAGTACGATTATACCAAGGGCTTTAAATTTTCTACCTATGCGACATGGTGGGTTAGACAGGCCATTACCAGAGCATTGGCAGATCAGGCCAGGACAATTCGGATCCCGGTCCATATGGTGGAAACGATGAACAAGCTGACCCAGACCTCCCGGAAGCTTCAGCAGGATCTGGGAAGGGAGCCGACGGTGGAGGAATTGGCTGAAGTAATGAGGCTTTCACCGGAACGGGTCAATGAAATTCGCCAGATGTGTATGGAGCCTGTTTCTCTGGAGTCCCCGGTTGGGGAGGAAGATGACAGCCACTTGGGAGATTTTATTGAAGATGATACCGGATCTCAGCCAGCGGAGGCAGTGTCGCAGGCAATGCTTCGACAACAGCTTATGGAGATCCTGGGAACCCTCTCTCCGAGAGAAGCAAAAGTCTTGCGTCTCCGATATGGATTGGATGATGGACGACCCAGGACATTGGAAGAAGTTGGGAAAGAGTTCAACGTCACACGCGAGCGGGTACGTCAAATTGAAGCCAAAGCGCTGCGAAAGATTCGGAATCCGAACCGATCCAACAAGCTACGGGATTTTCTGACCTGATGACATGTGGATACCGGCAATCTGGAGTTTCAGATTGCCGGTATTTTTTATCCATGTTGTATGGCGACAGGAAGAAGATAGAAAATAGTTGTCTGCAGAGAATATGAAAGAGCCCAGAAATGTTGCCAAAGGGTCAAAAATATGCTATACTCTACAAGTTATTGGCTATCATTTGGCCAAGGTTTAAACAGGAAATTTGGTGCCGTTATATGAGGATAGCCAAATAGCGTTGTAAGATTTCAGACAAAAGTAATTTTTTGCTTTACAAAAAGAAACTAATGGTGATGAAATGAAGAAAATTTTTGCTTGGGCACTGAGAATTTGTTGTTTTGCCGTGATTGGTGTGGCAGCGGCTACCCTGATTCGCTGCCTGTTACACATCAATGACGATCATTCTTTTGAGGCAGTGATGGGAGTGACGGCATCTCCGAGTCAGAGTGTACAAACGGCGGAACCTTCGACTGTGGGACTCCAGATGTACAGCAGTATCGATGAAAATCCCACTGTGATTCTCAGTGCCGACGGTAGCGCAACAGCGAACCATTCGACCGTGACAGTGACAGCCTCTTTTAGCAATATCATTAATAATATTCAGGCAGATCTGAAGTGGTTTGTGGATGGAGAACTGGTAGATGAGGAAGAAAACCAGTTGTTGGTGGAGGGCTCCACAGTGGTCTATGGAGTATCGGTAGATGTTGAAGATGCGGAGCAGGATCAGGCCCTAGTGGAACTGGCTGTAGATTTCGGGGACAAAACAGTGACTGCGGATACTTCGTTTCCTGTAGAACGCCAATATGTAGTCATTCAAACAGAAGAGATCACAGTAACATGCATCCAAGACTGTAGTATTTATAGCGACAGCGATTTGTCGGAGGATACGGGAGAAATCATGTATGAGGATGAAACTGGGCTACTTCTTGCTTATGATACCAACAGCAGCGGACTTAGCGCATTGAAGCTGCAATTCCCAGACGGTTCTGAGGGATGGGTCAGCGCCCGGCGAAATGAGATTACGGAGGAAGACTGTACCACAGATGAGGACTATACAGATGAACAGAAGGTAGAATTTGTAAATTCGATGAATTATGACAGCAATACGGAGTATCTGGTATGGGTGAGCCTGTATACGCAGAAAGTTAATGTATTTACTGGCTACAAAGGGAACTGGGAGTTGGAAGAAACCTTTGAGTGTGCGACAGGAGTCAATGAAACGCCCACTACCACAGGAGTGTTCATGCTTAACACGCTAAATGAACGCTGGGATCTTGGAAAAACCTATGTAGAACCTGTACTGATATTTAATGGCGGCGAAGCGTTCACGAGCCAACCCTATGATGTGGAAACGGGTGAGATTGCAGACGACACCATGGGAGAACCGGCTTCCAGTGGCAGTGTTCGCATGTTAGAGGATGATATAGCATGGATGTCTGATAATCTGCCCATTGGGACTATGGTTGTTGTATATTGATTGAAGAGCCTGTTTCCGTTCGATTTTGGTCGATTGGAGCAGGCTCTTTTGTACAGAGACTTGGATATTTTATTGAACGGTGTTATAATATGGCTATTACAAAGGAGGCAATCAACTATGGAACGTGTAGAAGCACTTCAACTTTTAAAGAAATATAATCAAGAACCTTTTCATATTCAGCACGCTCTGACCGTGGAAGCCGTGATGGGCTGGTTTGCCGATCAGCTTGGCTATGGGGCAGAGAAAGATTTTTGGCGTACTGTGGGACTGCTCCATGACTTGGACTTTGAACAATATCCGGATCAGCACTGTGTCAAAGAAGCGGAGATTATGACGGAATTGGGATTAGATCCAAAGCTGATCCATGCAGTGGCAAGCCATGGATATGGCATTTGCAGCGATGTAAAACCAGAGCATGAGATGGAAAAGGTACTCTTTGCGGTGGACGAGCTTACGGGATTGATTGGTGCGGCAGTGAAGATGCGGCCGTCTAAGAGTACCAAGGATTTGGAACTGTCTAGCCTGAAGAAAAAGTTTAAGGACAAAAAATTTGCTGCAGGATGCTCTCGTCAGGTGATTCGAGACGGAGCGGAGATGTTAGGTTGGGATTTGGACAAGCTTATGACCGATACAATCGCAGCTATGCGTGCAGCAGAAGATGAAGTGATTGCGGCAATGGAACAGGAGACAGTGTAGAATCAGCAAAGCTGACGGAAGCTTTAACTTAGAGGATCATTATATCAATTATAAAATTTGTCATTTGTAGATGTATAACGAGAATGACTCCCTCCTCAGAGACGTTTTTTGTCCTTCGTCTCTGAGGAGGGAGTTTGTTTCTGGAGAAAGATATCAGTTAGTTTCTCGCGTTTGTTCTGTTATGCGTTTTTTTAATCTTCGGTGGGTAGCTACGTATACTTTCCAAAAAATTTCCGGATAGCATCGATTGATCACTGCACCAATAAACACAATACACATACAGAAATAGAGCCAGAGCATGGCTAAAATCATCATGGTCAGACCACCGTACAGTGTGGTAAATTGACCGATGCGATTGACATAGATGGAAAACAGAGCAGAGAAAATCATCCAAGCCAGACTCGTAAATGCAGCGCCTGGGATCTGCATGTAAAATCGCATTTTTTTATTTGGGAAAAAGGTATAGATTAGCATAAATACGACCGTGAAGATTAAAAATAGCGTTAAGCCCCTTTGCTGCATAACAGCAGAGAATATACGAGATACTCTGGGGGCGCTGTGCTGAAGTTGGATCAAGATATGCTGTCCAAAGACCCGAAGCGCTAAATTGATAAGAAGACCGAAAATCAGAACCAGCATATATCCGATGCAGATAATTCTTTTGAAAATAAAATTTCTTGTATCGTTAACATCGGCAATGGCATTGAGGCCATCTAAAAGGCCGAGCATGCTTTTTGCAGCGGTCCACAGGGTAACCAAGAGGGACAAGGATAAAGCAGTTGCACTGGAGGTCAACAAATCATCGGCAATTTGATTTAACAGGGGTGCAAAAGAATCAGGAAGCATCAGGGCAATCATTTCAATGAAATCCTGCGTGCTCAATGGAGTAAAGCTGACAATGGACAGCGCTAACATCAAAAGAGGAAATACAGCGGTAATAATAAAGAAGGAGGCACTGGCGGCATAGGTGGAAATGTG
>CABRZL010000040.1 GCA_902475435.1 uncultured Eubacteriales bacterium
TGATCGTCGTCGAATCTGATACACACGCTTTCAGCTCTTTTACCGTATTTCCAAAGCCGCTGCCACCAGATGTCGCAAACAAAACAACTGTTTTCCCAGAAAAGTCATATTTCTCTAAGAACGTATTGACAACCATGGGAGCCACATACCACCAAATGGGAAAACCAAGAAAAATGATATCATATTTTTCAATATGCGGATCCCTGTCAACAATAGCAGGGCGAAATGTTTTATCGTTCATTTCTATTGTGCTTCGGGATTTTTTATCCATCCAATTCAAGTCTGCCTGTGTATAAGGTACCTCCGGCTGAATTTCATAAAGATCGGCATTTGCCACCTTTGCCAATAGTTTTGCTGCCTTGGCCGTTACACCGCTGGCGCTAAAATAGGCTACTAAGTTTTTGCTCATAAAAGAATCTCCTTATTTTAGATTTGCTTTATATCTAAATTTGCATACTTCACCAGATAAAGATCTGCGTAAATCGACATACCATAATGATTCCGATCCATGACAGAAGCTCGTCTAATATTTTCATTCAACATTGTAATAACGCCTGTTCCCATATAATTCCGCCCTTCCTTATCATTACTGCCCATTCTATCACGGAAACGGTTACCCAGTTGTCTTTCTCATAGCATCTGCCAATTCATAATCATTCACAGTTAAACACTGCAAGAGCCCAGTTCATCTTTACTAATAAGAGCTACTCAAAATGACGTATCGATATCAGGATTCCTTGTTAGTTTATTATATAAGATTTCATTTTTAATGTCTAATACCTATATTTTATATTATTTCATGTACAAAAGGCATGCGCAAAACATATACTATATTTCAATTGCCTGGCTATAAAACAATTATTATACAAAAATAATATGACAAAAAATTCCGATTTCTCGGAACTTTTTTGTCATATTATCTTCCATTTTGTATATCTGGCGCGGAAGGAGGGATTTGAACCCTCGCGCGTGGATTAGACGCCTACTCCCTTAGCAGGGGAGCCCCTTCGGCCACTTGGGTACTTCCGCATACCAATTTGAAATAGGAGAAAAGATGGCGGAGAGAGTGGGATTCGAACCCACGGTTCCATTGCTGGAATCACCGGTTTTCAAGACCGGCTCCTTAAACCGCTCGGACATCTCTCCGAATCGACTGTGATATTTTATCAGGTAAATTCTGCTTTGTCAAGAGGCCGAAGTAAACTTTATGGTCCATTCAAAATTCTTATCCATTGCCATTCTGACTGAAATAAAGTATACTGTCAATATATTGAATGAAATGAGGGATTTTATGCAACCATTTCAAATCGCCTTGTTACAGCTGCTACCCACTGGCAGCACGGAAGGGAACCTGCAAAAAGGTCTGGATGCCTGTCGCTGTGCTAATGCCATGGGAGCCGATCTATGTCTCTTCCCGGAAATGT
Organism: uncultured Eubacteriales bacterium; assembly: GCA_902475435.1. Classification (GTDB taxonomy): domain Bacteria; phylum Bacillota; class Clostridia; order Oscillospirales; family Oscillospiraceae; genus HGM13006. The sequence goes on from CABRZL010000040.1 coordinate 1,425, forward strand.
GGAGTTGTGGCTACAATATTCCAGAGGATCTCTCAGACTTAAAATCTGAAGCAATTTCATTGGACAGCACATTTATTACGGCTTTTCGCAAATTGTCACTGGAATTGGATATGGCCATTGGAATTACACTGTTAGAACAGTACGATCCCCTGCCTCGCAATACCTTTTGTTTGATCGATCGACACGGGAATCTTATCTTGACCTATTCCAAGGTTCATACTTGTGACTTTGGCTCAGAACTTCGTTTGACCCCGGGTGAGGATTTTTTTACCGCGTCATTAGATATCGGAAGAGATTCGGTTTGTATTGGAGCCATGATCTGCTATGATCGTGAATTCCCAGAAAGCGCGCGAATTTTGATGTTAAAGGGCGCTGAAATTATCTTGGTTCCAAACGCCTGTCCTATGGAAATCAATCGTCTGAGCCAGCTGCGGGCACGCGCCTATGAAAATATGGTTGGCATTGCCACTGCCAACTATCCCTATAGCCAGCCGGATTGTAACGGCCATTCTTCTGTTTTTGACGGTATGGCTTACCGACCTGACGCTTTTGATTCCAGAGACACTTTAGTCCTGGAAGCCGGGGAAAACGAAGGTATATACCTTGCGCCTATTCCGTTAGACGAACTTCGGGCCTATCGAAAGGCTGAGGTACACGGTAACGCCTATCGACGGCCAGGAAAATATCACCTGCTTATAGAGGAAACTGTAAATGAGCCATTCCGGCGGCCCGACAGCCGGAGATAAAGGATATTTCGCTTTCCTTATGAAAACAGCCTTCCAAAAATAATCATTCAGCACTTGCAATTTTCTCTTGATCGGTGCTATAATAAATGTCAAACATATTAAAGGCAGGTGATCACATGAAAATCCATGCCTCTGCGGAAGACTATCTGGAAACAATTCTTGTACTTCATGACCGAAAAGGTATGGTCCGTTCCATCGATATTGCCAACGAATTGGGATATTCTAAACCCAGTGTCAGCGTTGCCATGAAAAATTTACGTGAAAATGACTGCATTACCGTCAGTCCTGAGGGTTATATCAAACTTTTGCCCAAAGGCCAGGAAATTGCCGAGCGAATCTATGAACGGCACACATTGCTCTCAGATTGGCTTACTACACTGGGCGTTCCTCCTGACATTGCAGCGGAAGATGCTTGTCGTATGGAACATGTGATCAGTTCAGAAAGTTTTGCCGCAATCAAGGCCCATGTCGCTCAATACGGCAACTCGTCAAACGCTTAATTTAATCCCCTTTGCATAACAGCAAAGGGGATTTTGTTATAAATTTTGAATTGCTTTTTTCATGGTCCTAACATATTCCCGCACCACAGGTACGCTACCACGGCCATACTCTGCAATTATTTTTACAATGGCGCTTCCCACAATGACACCATCTGCCAACTGAGCCATTTCCACAGCCTGCTCTGGAGTTGAGATTCCGAATCCGATGGCGCATGGAGTATCCGTCTCCTGTCGGGCCAGCGCAATAATTTCGCTGATATCATGATTAATCTGGCTTCGTACCCCAGTTACCCCAAGAGAGGACACACAGTATAGAAAGCCTTTGGCCTCCTTCGCGATTGCGCGAACACGATTCTGTGATGTGGGCGCCACCATGGAAATCTGCGTAATATGATACCGATCCATCACGTTGGCAAATTCCTGTCGCTCCTCAAACGGTACATCCGGCAGGATAAGGCCATCTATCCCAACTTCCCGGCATCGCTTCATAAACTTTTCTGCTCCATATCCATAAACAGAATTTCCATATCCCATGAAAACCAGGGGAATCGTTACATCATTCCGCAGCCTGGCTACCATATCAAAGAGCTGATCCACTGTGCATCCTCCATGAAGCGCTCTCTGACTGGCTTCCTGAATCACAGTTCCTTCTGCAATCGGATCGGAAAAAGGTATGCCAATTTCAATCAAATCCGCCCCCGCTTCGACCATGGCACGTATCAATTGTTCCGTAGTTGCAATATCCGGATCGCCTCCCGTTAAGAATGGAATGAACGCCTTTCCCTGTTGGAAGGCCGCTGTGATCTTATTCATAAAGTTCTACCCCCTGATATCTTGCAATCGCTGCAACATCTTTATCTCCGCGTCCAGAGAGATTTATAACAATGATCTGATCCTGTTTCAGTTCCGGCGCTATTTTCATGGCATAGGCTACTGCATGGGCGCTCTCAATGGCAGGAATGATTCCCTCTGTCTGTGCAAGATACGCAAATGCTTCTACCGCCTCATCATCTGTAACCGGCACATATTCGGCCCTTCCCTGTGTAAAAAGCATCGCGTGTTCAGGCCCAATCCCAGGATAATCAAGCCCAGCAGATATGGAATAAACAGGGGCAATCTGTCCGTACGCATCCTGACAGAATAATGACTTCATTCCATGAAAAATGCCTGTTCTCCCTGTTGAAATAGTGGCGGCTGTTTCCTTCGTATCCACCCCCTTTCCCGCAGCCTCACACCCGATCAGCCGGACCTGCGGATCCTTAATGAAGTCATAAAATGCACCAATGGCATTGCTTCCACCCCCTACGCAGGCCAGTATTACATCAGGCAGCCTGTGTTCCTGCTTCAACATCTGGGATCGTATTTCCTCTCCGATGACCTTCTGAAAATCCCGCACAATGACCGGAAATGGATGCGGACCCATGCAGGAACCGATTACATAATGGGTATCCGCAATTCGGGTAACCCATTCCCGCATGGTTTCATTGACAGCATCCTTCAGCGTTCTGGTACCGCTCATAACCGAATGCACGCTTGCTCCCAGCAGCTCCATGCGGAATACATTGAGGGCTTGCCGTTTGGTATCCTCCTCGCCCATAAACACTTCGCATTCCATTCCCAACAGTGCAGCCGCTGTGGCTGTAGCCACACCATGCTGTCCCGCACCAGTTTCGGCAATCACTCGGGTCTTGCCCATTTTTTTCGCTAACAACACCTGACCCAGCGCATTGTTAATCTTATGGGCGCCGGTATGATTGAGATCCTCCCGCTTGAGATAAATCTTTGCCCCGCCTAAATCCTTTGTCATTTTTTCTGCGTAGTATAACAATGACGGTCTTCCTGCATAATTATGCAGGAGATCTGTCAACTCCTGCTGAAATTCCGGATCTTGGCTGAAGTACGTATAGGCCTCTTCCAATTCCTCCAGCGCCGCCATCATCGTCTCTGGGGCATACTGACCACCAAATTCGCCAAATCGTCCTTTGCTCATAAAAATCCTCCTAGCTAATAAAAAAGACTTTTGTCCCAAACCATAGGACAAAAGTCAAACTTCTGCGGTACCACCTAAATTGATGCAAATGCACCCACCTCACACGCACAAACATGCGTCTGCCGGGATAACAGGCGGCATTCCTGTTGGGCATTACTGGGCAAAAAGCCGTTCTTCCCACCTTCCTGAATCCATTCCACATGAAACTCCTCACTGCGCTCCCACCTTCCGCAGCTCTCTTTGCAGGAAAAACATGTGTACTATTTTCAGTCGTCAGTTTTTCTTGTGAAATTTTCTTCATTATAGCCAGCCAATTTTTATTTGTCAAGGACTTTTTTTACAGAGGAATCATTCCGCCGTATAGGTCAGACCTTCCCCATAATTTTTTGATTTCCCCTTGACAGATGAAAAATCAAGCTGTATAATTATGCATAATTCAAACCGTTGAAGCGGAAGTAAAAACAGTTATGCCCCCACAGAGAGTCCGGGCCGCTGAGAACCGGATGGTAAGCTGACTGTTACAATGGGCCGCTGAGGGCGCAGGGAAAGGCTTTGCCGAGTATTCTGCGACGTGTGGGCATACGTCAGTTGCCGGAGATATGTTGGTATCTCGCAAAGCGCACGGTTTTCCGTGAATCAAGGTGGCACCGCGGGTATTCCCGTCCTTGACAGATTATGCTGTCGGGGACGGGTTTTTTGTTTCCCCGACATAAGGAGGAACGCCTATGTATCCATCTCTAGACGAGGCCAAAAAGCTTGCTGCATCCGGAGCATACTGCCGCATTCCCATCAGTCTGGAACTGTATGCCGATCGCTTCACTCCCGTTGAGGTGATGCGAACTCTGCGAGCAGCTAGTCATCACTGCTTTTTACTGGAAAGCGCCGAGGACAATCAGCAATGGGGACGATATTCATTTCTGGGCTACGCTCCCCTATTAGAGCTCACCTGTTCCGGCAACACGCTTCGGATTCGGTATGATCCGGAATCCGAACAATGCCGGACAGAAACAAGAACCGTTTCCCATCCAGGCCATGCGATCCGAGAAATTCTTCGTGCCTATCACAGCCCCAAGCTTCCTGGCCACCCGCCTTTCACAGGCGGGCTCGTGGGCTATTTCTCCTTTGAATATCTCCAATATGCAGAGCCTTCCCTACAGGAAAATATCCCTGCCGGCGGGGACTTCCTGGATGCTGATTTGATGCTATTTGATAAAGTCATTATTTTTGATAACTACCGGCAAAAACTCATTTTGATTGCTGGCGCGGCCACAGACGACTTGGAAAACAATTATCAAACAGCCCAGAAAGTGCTGGAGGAAATGGCGACACTTCTTCGATCCAACGCCAGAGCCATATTCCGTCCGCTGAAACTGCTATCTCCGCTGGAACTGCACTTCTCCAAAGACCAATTTATCTCCATGGTCAATCGGGCAAAACATTATATTCGTGAAGGGGATATATTCCAGGTTGTGCTCTCAAATCCCATGGAGGCACAGGCACAAGGCAGTTTGTTCGACGTATACCGGATTCTTCGAACCACCAATCCGTCCCCCTATATGTTCTATTTTTCCAGCGAGGACCTCGAGGTTTCTGGAGCCTCTCCGGAAACCCTGGTGAAACTGATGGATGGTACGCTTTATACGTTTCCCTTAGCGGGAACCCGTCCTCGCGGAAAAAATCAGGAGGAAGATAAGGCTCTGGAACGGGAACTTTTAAACGACGAAAAAGAACTTGCAGAACACAATATGCTGGTGGATCTTGGCCGGAATGATCTGGGAAAAATCAGTCGGCTTGGTACTGTGACCGTTGAGAAATACCAGTCTATCGAACGGTTTTCCCATGTCATGCACATCGGTTCCACTGTATCTGGCCAAATCCGGGCTGACCGGGATGCTGTGGATGCTGTGGATGCCATCCTGCCTGCGGGAACATTATCGGGCGCACCGAAACTGCGGGCATGCGAAATCATTCAGGAACTGGAAGGGAAGCCTCGAGGCGTCTATGGCGGCGCCATCGGATATCTGGATCTCACCGGAAATCTGGACACATGCATTTCAATTCGACTGGCCTATAAGAAAAATGGACGGCTTTGCATTCAGTCTGGAGCTGGAATTGTCGCCGACAGCAACCCGGAAACAGAATATTTGGAATGCAGAAACAAAGCACAGGCCGTAGTAAATGCTGTTGAACTGGCAGAAGGAGGCATTTTATGATTTTGCTCATCGACAACTACGACAGCTTTGTCTACAACCTCTATCAACTGATCGGCCAGTTTCGACAGGATATTGACGTAGTACGAAATCGAGATATTACCATGAAGGAAATTTGTGACATGCAGCCCGAAGCAATCTTTCTCTCTCCTGGTCCCGGCCGTCCCGAGCACGCTGGCATTTGCCTGGACATTATTCAGCAGGCAAACTATCCAATTTTCGGTGTATGCCTCGGTCACCAAGCCATATGTCATGTTTTCGGCGGCACGGTCACCTATGCAAAAGAACTCATGCATGGCAAAGCCTCAATTATCTACCCAACCCAGGACAGCCGCCTTATGGGTAACATCAGCACCCCGTTTAAAGCCGCTCGATATCATTCCTTGGCCGTCTCAGAGTCATCCCTGCCGTCCTGCCTCAGAGTCTCCGCTCGTACCATGGATGGCGAGATCATGGCGGTGGAACATCAAACAAAGCCAATCTTCGGCGTACAATTTCATCCGGAATCTGTATTGACCACCAATGGCGCTAAAATTCTGCAGCAATTCTTTACCCTGATTGGAGGAAGCAACGATGATTAAAGAAGCTATTTTGAAACTTGCAAGAAAAGAAAACCTTAGTTACTTGGAAGCCTATACCGTTATGAATGAAATTATGGAGGGCAAAGCCAGCGATGTGCAAATGTCCGCCTATTTGACTGCATTGTCTCTAAAGGGCGAAACCATTGACGAAATCACAGCTTCGGCTGCCGGCATGCGGGAACACTGCATCAAACTGCTCCACAATCAGAACGCCTTGGAGATCGTGGGAACTGGCGGCGATGGAGCCGGGTCCTTTAACATCTCCACCACTTCCGCCCTGATTATTTCCGCCGCCGGCGTTCCAGTGGCAAAGCATGGAAACCGGGCTGCTTCTTCCAAATGCGGCGCCGCAGATGTCCTGGAGGCGTTGGGCGTCAACATCAACGTATCCCCGGAGAAAAGCGCACAATTGTTGAACACCATCAATATCTGCTTCTTGTTCGCACAGAACTATCACATTGCTATGAAATACGTAGCCCCCATTCGGCGGGAACTTGGCATACGTACTGTGTTCAATATTCTCGGTCCCCTATCCAATCCGGCGGGGGCAAACATGGAACTGATGGGGGTCTATGAGGAATCTCTGGTCGAACCGTTGGCCCGCGTTATGTCCAATCTGGGTGTAAAAAGAGGCATGGTGGTCTATGGTCAGGACCGGCTGGATGAAATCTCCATGAGTTCTCCCACCACAGTTTGCGAAATTCGAGATCACGACTTTTTCCTGTATGAGATCAATCCAGAAATGGTAGGATACCCCGTCTGTGACAAGTCCGAACTTACAGGCGGTAATCCGGAGGAGAATGCAAACATCACGCGTTCTATTCTCACAGGCCAGGAAACCGGAGCCAAACGACATGCAGTCTGCTTTAATGCCGGCGCAGCGCTCTATATTACCGGCAAGGCCAAATCAATTCCAGAAGGCGTCCGCATGGCCGAATCCCTCATCGACAGCGGCGCGGCACTGGACAAATTAACACAGTTCATTCAGGAGAGCAATCGATGAGCATATTAGATGAAATTGCCGGTAAAACCAGGCAACGTATAGCAGAGGAAAAAGCACGTCTTCCGCTTTCCGTCCTAAAAAACCGTGCAGAGCATACGCCACCTCCAAGCAGCTTTTTTCAGGCGCTTTCCTCCCCTGGCATATCTTTCATCTGTGAGGTGAAACGTGCCTCTCCCTCCAAAGGAGTGATTTCCCCAGAGTTTCCGTATGTAGAAATTGCGAAAAGCTATGAATCTGCCGGCGCCTCCGCAATTTCCTGCCTGACAGAGCCATACTGGTTTCAAGGCCGCGACCAGTATGTTTACGAAATTGCCCAGGCCGTGTCTCTGCCAATACTTCGAAAAGATTTTACCATAGATGAATATATGATCTACCAAGCACGCGCCATGGGCGCTTCCGCTATTCTTTTAATCTGCGCCATATTGGAAGACTGCCAACTAAAAGATTATCTTCAATTAGCACATAGTCTAAGTATAGACGTTTTAGTGGAAGCCCATGACCAATCAGAGATTCAACGTGCAATACAAGCTGGAGCTAAAATCATTGGGGTCAACAACCGGAATCTTCATACGTTTCATGTGGATATGGCCAACAGCATCCATCTCCGCCATCTGGTTCCTGAAAGCATCTTGTTTGTCGCAGAAAGCGGCATTCAGACTCACAACGATATCGTTCGATTGGAACAAAACGGTGTGGACGCAGTGCTGATCGGTGAAACGCTCATGCGCGCCAATGACAAGAAAGCCATGTTAAATCAGCTTCGTGGGGTCGTCCGATGAGTAAAATAAAAATTTGCGGTCTTTCGCGCCCATGTGATATTGCGTATGTAAACGAGGCACTGCCAGATTTCTGCGGTTTCATCATCAATGTCCCCGGAAGCCGTCGCAATATTTCTCCAGAGATTTTGCGAAACCTGCGTCCCCATCTTCGGCCTGAAATTCTGCCGGTCGGTGTATTTGTCAATGCGGCACCATCTCTGATTACAAAGCTGGTACGGGAAAACCTGATCTCTCTGGTACAGCTCCACGGCCAAGAGGATGAAATTTATATCGCATCTCTGCGCCAGACGATCTCTGTTCCAATTATAAAAGCATTCCAGATCAGCACGGAGCTTGACATAAAAAATGCAGAAAGCAGTTCTGCAGACTATATTCTCCTCGATCACGGCAACGGCGGCACAGGAAAAACCTTTGACTGGTCCCTGCTTTCTTCCGCTAAGCGCCCATATATGTTAGCCGGCGGTCTTACACCGGAAAACCTTCCCTACGCGGTTTCAAAGCTGCATCCTTGGGCAGTCGATCTCTCCAGCGGTGTGGAAATGGATGGCTTTAAGCACCGTGAAAAAATCCTCGCTGCTGTTCATGCTGTACGACGGACTCTATAAAGTAAATGGATGGAGATGCCGAAAACATCTCCGCCCATTTTCACTCCAATTGCCCCGGCAACCGCAGTTTTTCCCGCGGTGGAAATCTCCGGTCAAATTCATCCACATCCTGCTGGGAAACCTGATATCCCGCTGGATCAAAATAGGTCCCGCTGACATCCTTTAAATATCCTGGTATAAGCTCTCTCACCAGGAAAAAAGGCACTTCTTCTGTTCGCGGTGTTTCCCCATAATAAATGCCCATGGAATGCCCAGAAACAAACCCAAAGCGCTTATAATACTCGGGATTTCCGGTAATCGCAACAGCTCCAAAGCCCATTCTCTTCGCCTGTTCCATGGTATGACGAATGATTGCGCTGCCAATTCCTTCTCCCTGTCGATCCGGCCGGACGCTGACAGGGCCAAACACGACAAGCGGCAATACACCACCTGTATCTAATTGAATTTCCGCCCTGGCATACATAATATGGGCCAAGATTTGCCCTGCATCTTCCGTCACATAATCCAGTTCCGGCACAAATTCCGATCGATCTCGAAATTGATGCAGCACATAATGTTCTGAACACCCTGGATGGTATTTATTCCAAAAAGCATCCCGTGTCAATTCTTCTGTCAATTGATAATCCCGAGGCTCCTCTAATCGGATCTTCAATGTATTTTCTCCTTTTGCTCTCATCAAGCTTGATTAAAACAGTATTTTACTGTTAATATTTCAGCTGTATCCTGTAAAGCCATTATAAAGATCAGCAATTTTTTTGTCAATCGTAAGAACCATAAATTTATGGACATTTATTCCATATTTTCGCATGTTTTTTATGATTGATCCGTATTTTTGCAGATTTTCGTCAAATTCTTTACACCGGAGCAAATCTGTAGTATACTGAGTTTATCCATATCTACAGGAGGTGTTTCTATGGATTGTCCTATTTGCGGCCACAAGATGGGAGAAAACGATGCGTTTTGCTCTAACTGCGGTAATTTCTCACTCCCATTGAAAGATAACAGTCGCCCCGTTCCCACCATTGATCTTCCACCCGGCACCCCCGCAGACGGATCTACTGTGGTTTCTCCGCCGCCAGAACTCCAGGACGTCACCTCGACACCGTCCCGTAAGGTAGCAGAGCGGCTCTATCCACCCCCAGAAACCTCCCGGTCACCTGAAGCCGACTTTTCGCCCCCTATTGTAGCAGATGACCAGGGTTCACAAGAGCATACACCTGAACCGCATGTAACAGAATCCAAAAACGAATCGGACTCTACTTCTTTTGATTCCGCTCAAACACCAGGAAAGAATGAAAAGCGGCTGAAAGTCTTGACCATTGTAGCTTGCTGCCTTGCTGTGCTGGCTATTAGCGTGGCTACTTATATCACCATCACTACATCCTCGTTGCGTGTTCAACTTAGCAAAGCTCAGAAAGAGAGTTCCACCGCACAGGCCAATGCCGAAGATTTGGCCGCACAGGTAACTGATCTAACCGAAAGCCTGGAGGCCGCCAAGGATGAAAGTCAGAGTCTCGGAACGCAAGTCACCGATCTTCAAAGTCAAATCAATGAAATGGAGACCAGTGTGAATCAAAGTCAATATGACAAAGAAACTGCAGAACGCCAGTTGGAAGAAGCAAACACTGCGCTTTCCACCGCCACCGAAGAAAATGCCGAACTCCAATCTCAGCTGGATGAAGCTCAGCAAAACTTAGAAGTTGCGCAATCTGAAAACGCCACACTTACTGAGGAAAACGAAACACTATCACAGCAGGTCGGTCTCTATCAAACCGAAATAGATTTTTATGACAGCTATGTAGTGTTTGTTATGCTGGACAGCGCCAATAAATATTATCACCGGTATAGCTGTTCCGAATTCACGCAGCGCAATTTCCTGGCATACAGTGTCAAGCTGGCCGAGGCTAATGGGTACTCTCCCTGCCCTATCTGTTATGGCGCTGGATAATCATTCGTAAAACTAAATCTCACATTTCAAAAATCGGGATCGGCTTTAAGCCGATCCCGATTTTTCATTCTGCATGTATCAGGTGCTCACCACAGGTTGGGCAGGAAAACCCCTTCATCAGGGTAGCCTCATCCACGGCAAATCGGTCTCCACATTGGGGACATTTCACCTCATACAGAGGCGTCTCACTGCCGTCATAGTACTCGTCAATACCCATACGCGTTTCATCGGAGTCTTCTTCATATTCAAAGTCCTCCATCTGATTTTGAATCATCTCTAATGTCTCATTGAGTCCATCCACTACGGCCCCGAGGCTGTAAATATGATGGCACAGCAGAGAAACGGTATCGGTAAGTTCAGACAAAAGCCGCTGTTTTGGATCATTTATATCCAAAGCAGCCTCTTCCTTGAGTTGCTGCAGATACGCCGCCTGTTCTTCCAAGGTCATCAACCCTTCGCACGTTCGAGGTACTCGCCGGTGCGAGTATCAATCTTAATTTTGTCACCCTCGTTTATAAATAGTGGAACCTTGATTTCAGCTCCAGTCTCTACCGTAGCCGGCTTGGTTACATTTGTTGCAGTATCTCCCTTAAAACCTGGATCGGTCTTGGTAACCTCAAGCACTACAAAGTTAGGCGGTTCCACAGAAAATACTTTTCCGTTATAACTGAGAATGGTACATTCCTCGTTCTCTTTGACAAATTTGAAACCATCGCTGAGATCAGACTCGTTAATAGCAGTCATCTCATAGGTTTCCATGTCCATAAAATAATACAGTCCGCCGTCATTGTAGGAATACTCCATTTTCTTCCTCTCAATAAATGCAGTAGGGTATTTTGCTGTGGGGTTGAACGTGGTTTCTGTTACAGCGCCGGTCATCACATTCTTCATTTTTACCCGAACAAAAGCCGCACCTTTACCGGGCTTGACATGCTGGAACTCAATAATCTGCATGACGTTGCCATCCATATCAAAAGTAATGCCATTTCTAAAATCACTGGCTGAAATCATTGGTACTCCTCCTAATTTCTTATACACCGCCAAAGCAGCATAGTTTTTGGATTTTATAGTTTTATTTTATCCTATCATCGCCATAATTGCAAGTATTCCATACCATCTTCTGCTATCTTTTTCGTTTTCTGCGGCCCAAAACAATGAACGGCTGCTCCACACCGTAACGAATTACCTGAAAAGGATTGGAAAAATGAATGGGATGTACCAGCACAGTAGTGACCCCTGCAAGGTTTCCGCCAAGAATATCTGTAAAAGTCTGATCTCCGGCCATCGCCGTTTCCGCCGGGGTACATCCCTGTTGCTCCATAGCCCGGCGAATTCCTTTGGGATTTGGTTTCCCAGCGCGTTTGATCCAGGGAATCGACCACCGCTGGCAAAACTTCGGCACACGATGACTCTTTCGGCTGTTGGAAACTACCATAACGATAACCCCTGCTTTTCGGGTTTTGTCAAGCCATTCTAAAAAATCTTGCGAAGGTTCTGTTGTAGTATACGCCACGACAGTATTATCGAAATCCAACAACATGAGACGAATACCTCTGCGCTGAAACCACTCCGGTTTTAAATCAGTAATAGCGCTTACCTCCACATCTGCCAACAAGGAAAATGCCATAGAAACACACTCTTTTCACTTCTATTTCACATTTCAGTACATAGGATTTTGTAGCCAAACTATCTTATCAGGAGGCGCGGTCCTTGTCAACAACTGTTTGCTCATCCTTTCAGGAGATACCGTCTGGATATTTCTTTGCGGACTGTGCCATATCTGGCGGTAATTTGCAAAATTATCTTCGGGACGTTCTAAGTGCAGCAGATGGAAGGCTGTGTATCCGACTTCAACCGGTTTATATGGATTTTCCCTTGCCCTGCCCTTCAGGTATCGGTACGCCATTAACCATTGACGAACTAAAAGCTCTGTATACAGGCGCTCCCTGTTTTTTTTCCGAAGCGCTATGCACGGAATATTTTACCTACTTAAAAAATGGTCAAGCTCATGTGGTTTTATTTGACTCTATCCGGAGTTTGCGGGAAAAATACCGCACGGCAGTCGCTTGTGGAATACCGATGATCCTGATTGAAGATCCAAACCTGCGGGAAAAACTTATCACATAAGAAAAAAGCACCCCACATTGTGGGGTGCCTAAACGCATATCAAAAAAGATTAATAATACCTTTTCTTGTTGTTCTTACGGGCGGCTTCAGACTTTTGCTTACGCTTTAAGCTGGGGCTTACATAATGCTCTCTTTTCTTAACCTCAGCGATAACGCCATCCTTCGCACAGCTGCGTTTAAATCTCTTGAGAGCGCTCTCCAGAGACTCATTTTCTTTGACGCGGATCTCAGACATTGTTTTCCCTCCCTCCGATGCATTTCCAAAAGCGGAATGCTTTAAGGGCCATTCGATGGCTTTTTTTATTATATGCAAGGATACACAAAATGTCAAGCAATAATTGTGGTTTTCTCTGATTACTTGACGATCAAATTGATGATTTTTCCGGGTATTACAATCGTTTTCCGGACTTCACCACCGATATTTGCCATCTGTCGTTTTACAATTTCTGTCTCCAATGCCGCCGCCTCAATGGTCTCCTTTGATGCATCTGCGGCTATCCGCATCGTACCGCGAAACTTGCCGTTAATCTGAATCGCCATATCTACTTCGACATCCACCGTTTTCTTCTCATCATATTCCGGCCAGGGGGCAACCGAACAAAAACCGTCAAAGCCATGCATTTCCCAAATTTCCTCACAGATATGAGGTGCAAAGGGAACCAACAACGTCAAAAGGATCTTCAGCTCGGCCCGATTACATCCATTCTGCCCCATCGTATTCACAAGGCTCATCAGCGCGGCGATTGCGGTATTTGCCTTTAATGCATCAATATCTTCTGTGACCTTTTTAATGGTTTTGTGAATCAACGTCTCATTTTTCTTGCTGACAGCAGTTTCCTGATCCTGAACTGTCTCCGCCAAATTCCACACCTTATCCAGGAATCTTTTGCAACCTTTGACCGCCTCATCCGACCAAGTAGCCGTCTTTTCAAAATCCCCTATAAACAAGATATAAAGGCGCATGGTATCCGCACCATATGCTTTCACCACATCGTCAGGATTTACCACATTCCCAAGAGATTTGGACATTTTCACTGCGGGGCGCAATGCCTGCGCTCCATACTTGCGAATCATCTCATCCTGCTCTTCTTTTGTCTTGAAATTACCAACATAATGCGGATTTTTTCCCAAAATCATACCATGGCTGGTTCGTTTTGCATAAGGCTCCGCAAAGGGCACAACACCAATATCATGGAGGAAGTTATTCCAAAACCGGCTATACAGCAGATGCAGGGTCGTATGCTCCATGCCGCCGTTATACCAATCTACCTGGCCCCAGTAATCCAACGCCTCCTTAGACGCCAAAGCATTATCATTATGGGGATCCATATACCGAAGGAAATACCAACTGGAACCAGCCCACTGGGGCATCGTATCAGTTTCCCGTTTGGCATCTCCGCCACACTGGGGACACTTGCAGTTTACCCAATCCGTCATAGACGCCAGCGGACTTTCTCCGTCATCGGTTGGCTCATAGCTCTCTACCTCGGGAAGTACCAGCGGGAGTTCACTTTCCGGAAGGGGCACCGTACCGCACTTGGGGCAGTGAACAATGGGAATTGGCTCGCCCCAATAGCGCTGACGTGAAAACACCCAGTCCCGGAGTTTATAATTGACTTTCGCCTTTCCGATGCCTTTTTCCTCCAGCCACTTCGTCATAGCTGGAATCGCATCCTTGACACTCATTCCGTTCAGGAAGTCCGAATTTACTAAAATCGCATTGTCATCCTTATCTGTGAAGGCGCCTTCCTCCACATTTCCACCGGAAACAACTTCAATGATCTCACACCCGAACTTTTTGGCAAAAGCCCAGTCACGATCATCATGAGCCGGAACAGCCATAATGGCGCCGGTGCCATAAGTGGACAGAACATAATCGGAAATAAAAATGGGAATGTGCTTCCCGTTCACAGGATTGATGGCATAGACGCCCTGAAGTTTTACACCCGTCTTATCCTTGACCAGCTCTGTACGTTCAAAGTCTGACTTTCGCGCTGCTTCTGATACATATGCCTCAACCTCAGCATAATTTTCAATCTTATCTTTCCACTCCTTGACACAAGCGTGCTCCGGGGCAATGACCATATAGGTAGCGCCAAACAGCGTATCTGGGCGCGTGGTGTAAATACGAAGCTTATTTCCCTCCGAAGTTTCAAAGTCCACCTCCGCACCGGTGGAACGTCCAATCCAATTCTTCTGCTGCGTCTTAACCCGTTCAATAAAATCCACAGTATCCAAGCCGTCAATCAGCTTCTGCGCATAGTCTGTAATCTTCAGCATCCACTGGGACTTTTCTTTCCGAACAACCGGTGCCCCACACCGTTCACAAACGCCCTCCACCACTTCTTCGTTGGCCAGCACACATTTACAGCTGGTACACCAGTTTACAGGCATAGTAGCCTTATAAGCCAATCCATGCTTATAAAGCTGCAAAAAGATCCATTGCGTCCACTTATAATACTTTGGATCCGTCGTATCGATACAGCGGTCCCAATCAAAGGAATAGCCTAACATATGAAGCTGGCGCGTAAAATTTTCAATATTTTTCTTTGTAATCACTGCCGGATGCACATGATTTTTAATGGCAAAGTTTTCTGTAGGCAGCCCGAAGGCGTCATACCCCATCGGAAACAGTACATTATACCCCTGCATACGTTTTTTTCGGGCAATCGCATCCATCGCAGTATACGGCCTGGGATGACCCACATGAAGTCCCGCGCCAGACGGATATGGGAACTCCACCAAAACATAATACTTCGGCTTTTTGGAACCATTTTCCGCAGCAAACAGCTTTTCATCTGCCCAAATCTTTTGCCACTTTGGCTCAATGGCTGCAAAGTCATATTTCATGATACTCACCTTTATTCTTCTAATATATGGTTATGACTGCGGACCCAGGATCTCGCCGAGATCTACTACAGGTGCATCCCCCCATAGTCGTTCTAAGTCATAAAATTTTCGTTGTTCTTGCGTAAACACATGCACCATAACGCCGCAAAAATCCATCACAATCCATGTATCTCCACGGTAGCCTTCCCGATGCCAGACCCCCAGTATCA
>CABRZL010000041.1 GCA_902475435.1 uncultured Eubacteriales bacterium
TTGGAGCGCCTCCTGGATATGTTGGATATGAAGAGGGCGGTCAGCTGACGGAAGCGGTGCGCAGGAGACCATACTCAGTGGTACTGTTCGATGAAGTAGAGAAGGCGCATCCTGATGTGTTTAATATTTTACTTCAGGTGTTGGATGACGGTCGGATTACAGATTCTCAGGGACGGACGGTGGACTTCAAAAATACAATAATTATATTAACGTCTAATCTAGGATCTCAATATCTGCTGGATGGAATTGGACCAGATGGGTCCATCAAAGAAGAAGCAAAGGCAGAAGTCAATGCACTTTTGAAAAAGAGCTTCCGTCCGGAGTTTCTCAACCGTCTGGATGAAATTGTATTCTATAAGCCGTTGACGCGAGAAAATATTACTGGTATTATTGATCTTCAGCTTGCAGATCTCAACCGTAGGCTGGCTGATCAACAGCTTAGCTGCGAGATTACACCAGAAGCTAAGAGTTATATTATTGACGCATCGTATGATCCTTTATATGGTGCTCGCCCGTTGCGCCGGTTTGTGCAGCATACAGTGGAAACTCTGATTGCAAAGAAAATCCTGGTGGGAGATGTAGTGCCGGGTAGCGTGATGAAGGTAGATGTCAGCGGTAATGAACTGGCGGTTACGGTACAATCATAAAAAAGCGCTGGGGAGATTTCAAATCTCCCCAGTTATTTTATCTCAATATCAAAAAGATCATGAGCTGGTTTGTGTTTTTTCATAAACACTGTATAATTGGATTTCCCAAGCGGGAAGACAGCGATTTCGACGCAGATACATTCGATAGCCGGGACAAAGCTGTTCGAGAAGCAGAGGCAGCGTAATAAAATCGTCTGTTTTGTGGTAAACACTGATACATAATTTTGGGTGGCAACGCCGAAGCGTTTCCTGCATGCCCAACAACGTCTCGGCTTCAGCGCCCTCTACGTCCATTTTTATATAGGTGAAATCTTGCCCGAAGGAATCCACTGATACGGCTTTTACTTTGTGCAGGTGCATGTATTTACCAGGAAGATCCGGTTTCTTTGCACAGTTTCGTCCGCCTTTTCCGGTAAACGTCAAGGTGTCGGATTGAGACCAACTGGCAAATGGATAAAGGCGTACGTGGGAAAGTCCGGCAGTTGAGACAGCCAGCTTTGAAAAATTGTGTGGATCAGGTTCCATAGCGTCAATGGAAGCGTATTTCCCTTTCGTAAGCGATAAGAATTCTGCAATTGTGTCCCCGGTATATGCTCCCAAATCTAGGAATCGTTCCTGAGAACCGAGATGGAGGATCGACATATCTTCCTGGCGGGATGTATCTTCCTGCAAATATATATTAAGATTTCCGGTCAGTTTTGCTGTTAACATAGCGTCAAATACTTGTTTTGATTTTGTGTCCCCCAAAAGCTGCTTAGATGCAGAGATGAGTTCTCTGTTGGATGTTATATATTCAGGTGTGATTTCTTGTCCTCCCATCAAAGGGAGATCTGGAACCAGAACCTGATATTGGTGGGATAGCTTCTGAATTTGTGTCAAAACGGATTCCAGAGCTGTTCCAAAAGCCAACAAAATCACAGCATGTGCATAACGATCAAGGACATCGCACCGCCGCATGACAGAATAGCCGAAAAATGCTTTTTTGTGAACATGATTGTCGCTTGTGAAGATACCGTCAATGTGTATATGATATTTGTGACAAAGGACAAGCAGTTTTTCGGCCCCGTTGCCGGTACCATAAATCAGTATCGGTAGGGAAATTGATTTTAAGTAGTCCCAAAGGAATATGATACCACCTTCTTTCCAGGCAGAAAAATGGGTGCTGCAAATGCAGCACCCATAATATGATGGAAGAATTATTTGCAGAGTTCGTAAATGCCGCAAGCACCCATGCCGCCGCCAATGCACATGGTAACCATGCCGTATTTGCCAGCAGTCTCAGGATCCTGGAGATAATCCAGAACTTTGCAGGTCAGGAATGCACCGGTAGCACCCATAGGATGACCAAGAGCCATAGCACCGCCGTAGGGATTGACCTTAGCAGCGTCCCACATCTCTTGGAAACCGTCAAGCATAGGATCATTCACTACATTCTTCACACAAGCCAGCGCCTGAGAAGCAAAAGCTTCGTTCAGCTCAATAACGTCCATGTCCTTGACGGACTTGAAGCCTGCATGTTTCAGAGCTTTGGGGATCGCATAGACAGGACCCATACCCATACGAGTAGCGTCGCAGCCAGCAACCTGGAATTCAATGAGCTTAGCGATAGGCTTAATGCCCAGCTCTTTGGCATAGTCCTCGTCCATCAAAATGACATACGCAGCAGCGTCCGTGGTCTGAGAAGAAGTTGCAGCGGTAACTTTGCCGCCCTGCTCTTCAGGAACAAAGCAGGTCTTTAACTTAGCCATCTTCTCCATGGAGGTCTTCAGGGTGCCGTCCATTTCAGCCAGAATGCCGTCGTCATAAGTAACCATCGTTCCGTCGTCCTTTACGACAGGAATAATGGAGGGAGCCAGCTTGCCATTCTTACGGGCTTGTGCAGCACGGGTATGAGATGTCAGCGCCATCTCATCCATGACTTCACGGGTAAAGTTGTAGTCATTGGCCACATTCTCAGCAGTTTGGCCCATGGTCATATAGCCGCCGGGGTAATTTTTCAAAATCCACGGATTGCCGTAAGTTTGATAGTCGAAAGGACCAAAGCACTTGGTCATACACTCAACACCGCCGCCAATACCGATTTTATATTCACCAGCAGTAATAGCGTTGGCAACAGTAGAAATAGCCTGTAGGCCAGAGGAGCAGAAACGGTTAATTGTCTGTGCAGGAACAGCATCGGGAAGCTCAGCACGATTGACAATCAAACGGCCAGCGTTCAAATTCAGCTCGTTGATAGCCATAGCACAGCCGGTGATCACGTCGCCGATCTCTTCAGGGTGCGCCTCAATGTAGGGAACTTTGGCAATAACACCCTTAAGAGCCTGAGCAGCGTAATCAATGGGATGCATGTCAGCCAAGCCGCCTTTACGAGCGCGGCAACAAGGGGTTCTGCCATATGCAACAACAACAGGTGTAGGCATGGGGATTTCCTCCTAAAAAATATTTATTCCCGTAGGAATATTGTGCAGTAAAGTATGGCATCATTCCATACCCTATTATTATAGCATACATTTTACAAAATTCCACTACTAATTTCAAAGTAGTTCACTAAAAATCTTTGATTTATTCTCCCAAAAGTTCGTATAAATTAGAAAAAATAAATAAAACTTCAAATCGGGGGTTGCATTTTTAAGTGAGGTGGATTATAATACTAAACATACTTTACAAAATCTTTTTAGGTCTTGAAATAGACATTGGAAGTAAAGCAAAATATGCCGGTGTGTCGGAATTGGCAGACGAGACGGACTCAAAATCCGTTGTCAGCGATGGCGTGTGGGTTCGAGTCCCACCACCGGCACCATGACGAGTGTTCTTATAGCATTTGAAAGGCTGTAAGAACACTCGTCTTTTTTGTTTTTCAAATAGCGATGTTGGATGGGGCGTAATTGACGACTACGCCCTTTCTTGTGTTTACGGATACCTCCGGTGCTGGCAGCGGCAGCATCGGAGGTATCTCAATGGCGCCTACGCAGTTATAGTGGATGGTGAGCCTTTGCTCCCATACTCCATCGATTTTCTCCGCCTGGTATACCTCAATCTTCTCAATCAGCTCGTTCAGCATCCGGGGCGTCAGCTTGCGGGCGCGGGTATACTTGCGGACCAGCGAGATGAACATATCTGTAGTCATGGACTGGTTGCTCTGCTTGTCGATCTCGGCGCGGAGATTTTTGATCTTCTCCGCAAGTTCCTTTTGCTCCTCTTCATACC
Organism: uncultured Eubacteriales bacterium; assembly: GCA_902475435.1. Lineage (GTDB taxonomy): Bacteria > Bacillota > Clostridia > Oscillospirales > Oscillospiraceae > HGM13006. Next base: position 3,855 of record CABRZL010000041.1, read on the forward strand.
GCCGCGACATACGGGCAAAGCGGTCATCAGAGAGCTTGCCGGAAACATTGTCCTCATAGATCCGTTCAAACAGGCCGTCCAGCTCCTCATCGCGGGCTTGGAGGGCTTTCAGCTCCTTCTCCTTCAGCTTGCGGTCCGTTGTCTCTGCCTGCTGGGAGTGACCGATCACGGCCTTCACGAACTCATCCTCAAACTGACTGGCGAACTTGGTCAGCCGCCGGATCTCGCCCAGCACCACCTGCTCCAGGAAGTCCACGCGGACATAATGGGTGGAAGTACAAGTCCCACGGTTGCCCTTGTAGTTGGAGCAGTTAAAATACTTGATGTCGGGGTTGCCCTGATTAAAATGGAAGTGCAGGTTGTGTCCACAGTCAGCACATACCAGAAGGCCGGAGAACATATTGCGTTCCCCCTCATGGGTGCGGCGTTTGCGGATCTTGCCACGCTTCTGCTGCACCTGCTCAAAGACCGCCCGCTCAATGATCGGCTCGTGGACGTCCTTAAATACCACCCAGTTCTCCCGGTCATTCTCCAGCCGCTTTTTATTCTTGTACGACTTGGAGTAGGTCTTAAAGTTCAGAATGTCGCCGCAATACTCCTGCAAGGACAGTATTTTGGTGATGGTGGAACTGTTCCACTTCGTCGCGGGCTGTTCTTTCCCTTTGCCGGGCCGCTTGATGCCCTTTTTGAGCCAGTAGGCGCGGGGCGTCAGGATACCGTCCTGTTCAAGACGTGCCGCGATCTGCTCCGTCCCATAGCCCTCCAGAGTCATGCTGTAAATCCGGCGCACCACCTGGGCCGCTTCCTCGTCCACAATCCAGTGTTTGGGGTTGTCCAGGTCCTTGATGTAGCCGTAAGGTGGCTGGCCCATGGGCTCCCCCAGCGTTCCCCTTGATCTTATTGCTGATCCGGCGCTTCTTGCTGATGTCACGGGCGTACCATTCGTTAGTTCACTTCGCATAAAGCATGACAAGCTCACAGGTCAATATGCCCGATGAAATTGTAGTAGATATTGAAGTCCCGTTCTTCGTGGCCGTCTACCATGCGCTTTTCGCCGACCTCGATTTTCTGGATGAGCCGCACCAGCGTAGGACGGTCAAGCTCTTCCAGATTGTAATAATCCTTCACCATGTCCAGCCATGCGTCCACGGACTGCTCATTCTCCCGGCTGACGGCAAGCTGCTCCGTCAGCTCCCGTCTGCGCTCCTGCTTTGCCTTGCGCTCGGCCTCGTAGCCGTTGAGAAGCTGGACACAGAGGTTTTCCGGGATTTTCCCCAGCACCTTGTCCTCGTAGGCGGACTGCACCAACCGGTCAAGCTCCGGCAACCGCCGGTCGATGGCGTTCAATTCTGCTTGTAGCGTTTTAGCCCTCTCACGGCCAGCAGACTCCTTCTGTGCCAGAAGCTTCTCCCGGATCTCGTTCCGGCCAAACTGCGCCCACATCGACTTGCTGCGGATGTCCAACAGCACCACATGAGCCAGCGCTTTCTGGTTGATGTAGTGGGAAGAACAGGCGTTTTTGCCACCCGAAGCGTACCGGTTGCAGACATACGCCTTGTACTCCGGCTCCTTGCCGCTGGGTTTCTTCCGGTAATCCCGCATATACCGCATGGAGGCCCCGCAGTCCATGCACCGCAGCAGACCGGCGAACAGAGAAACGCTGCCGCTTTTACCGCTGCGCCCTCTGGACGGATGGTTGTCCATCCGCTGCACCGCGTCCCACACATCCTGCGAGATCAGCGGCTCATGGGTGTTTTCCACCCGAATCCACTCGCTCTCCGGTTTGCTGACCTGCTTGTGGTTCTTGTAGGAGACGGTGCCCGTCTTGTTCTGTACCATGTGGCCGAGATACACCTCGTTGCGGAGGATGGTTTTCACTGTCACATCGTTCCAGCACTCTGTCTCACCCCTTCGGTTCTCCCGCCCCTCGGCCATGTAGTAGAAGCTTCTGGGCGAGGGGACTTTTTCGGCGTTCAGTTGCAGGGCGATCTTGCGGAAGCCGTACCCCTGCAACCGCAAATCGAAGATGCGCCGCACCACCGGGGCCGTCACCGGGTCGATCTCCAAAATGTGCTTGTCCGCCGCGCTTTTCCGGTAGCCGAGGGGCGCATAGCAGCCCACATATTTCCCGGCCTTGAAGGTGGACAGCTTCACCGCCTTAATTTTGTTGCTGGTGTCCCGCGCGTAGAGGTCGTTCATGACATTTTTCAGAATAACCAGCATTTCATTGTTCTTGCGGATGGTGTCCACCCCGTCGTTGAGGGCAATAAAACGGCATCCGAGGGATGGAAAAATGAAGTCGGTATATTTGCCCGCTTCGATGTAATCACGGCCGAGCCTGCTGAGGTCTTTGGTCAGGATCAAATTGATTTTCCGGTCGGTCGCGTCCTGCACCAGCCGGTTAAACCCGGGGCGGTCGAAGGTCGTCCCTGAGACTCCATCGTCACAGTAGTAATCGTAGAGCGTCCATCCCTGTTCCCGCACATACCGGGCGAGCATTTCTTTCTGATTTTCGATTGACACAGACTCACCGGCGCGCTCATCGTCCCGGCTCAGTCTGGCATAGATTCCAACACTGTACTGTTCCTGCATTTCCTTTCTTTAACCTCCCGAAATGCAGTGCGTATCACAATCAGAAATCCTGATTGTATTATACCACTGCGGCGCTGCTGATTCCACTGGGCAAAGTGCCGGGATTCACTGCGCCCGTTCTATCGCTTCAATCGTGAGAGCGTCCAGCAGGTCGCACATCTCCAGATCCCCTACAAAAAAGCTCTGGACATGGTAGATGGTTCCATCCTCCGTGAGCATATCCGCATGGTCTGGAACCGGCAATCTTTTAGGGCAGGGCGGTAAGACTTCCATGTTCTTTTTCTTCTGATTTTTCATCTTCAAAATTCCTCCGTTTCCGGCGTGTGTGGCACAGAAGCCCGCCGCAGTCAAGGAACCGGCTTCGCCTCGCTGCGCGTCCTTGACAGCGGCGTTCTGCCGTGCCGGTGGGGTATCAAGGCGGCAAGGCCGCCCTTTACCAAAAGACTTTGACTGGTTGCGATTCTGGTTACATGACACGCTCCTTCCCGCTGGCGGGAGAGCGGACGGAGGAAATGAAAAGAGCCGCATGACGGTAAAAAATCTTCCCATACCGATACCACAGAAACCCCAACAGGATTTCTGCGTTCATGCGGCATTAGGAAGACTTCGCTTCGTCAGCGGCTCCACAGCACAGCTACTATGTTTGATTGGTTTCAGTATATCAGGAACAGGCGTTCGAGTCAAGGTTCCGAGCGAAAAAAGTGTTCGTGTCCGCGGAAAATTTACATGGGCACGGGCTTGGGACTGGGATTTAAGAGAACAGCAAGCACAGCAAGTGTATGTACACTTGCAGAAAAACGGTGCTTGCCATACCGGAGTGACCTGCTGATTAGCAAGCACATCCGGTGTGGCCACACACCGGAAAAATGGCGTTCCGGCAGACAGCCCGGAGCGCCATTTTTCTATTTTGGGATAGTCCCAAACCCTCTGTTAAATTGGACTTTAGCGATATTGCAAATATTCCAAAAACCGCTTGACAGCAAGCGAAGCTGCCTTTCTGCTCCGCATGGCAATCCCGATTTTCCGATATGCGGGCACATCCAATTCTTTTGCGACAATTCGATACGGTATGCGTCTTAAAATCAATTCCGGCAAAATACTGATCCCAAGGCCGCTTTCCACCATTGACATAATCGCGTAATCATCCCATGTGGTGAAATGTACTTTTGGAGTCAAATTGCAGCGGTCAAATATTTCCGACACTTCGGCCTTTGCGCCTTTCTCCAAAAGCATAAACGGTTCGTCACAAAGAGCCGCCACGGGAACTTTTTCAAGCTGCGTTAGGGGATGATTTTCTGGTAGGATAGCAAGAAGCCTGTCCTGCTCCAAAAATATCGTTTCAAAGTCGGAACAGGTCGGCAGTCGAAGAAAGCCGCAATCCACGCGCCCGTCTGAAATCCATTCTTCAATCTCCGTGTAGTCGCCAAGCAGTAATTCATAATCAATGCCCGGATATGCCTTTTGAAATTCTGTGATAATGTTAGGCAACCAATGGGTTGCCGCACTGGAAAATGTACCGATACGGATTAGCCCGGATTGTAGGCCGTTCAGCTCGTCCACTTCCATTTGCAGCTTTTCGTATTCGGTACAGACGCTTTTCGCACAGGGAAGCAGCTTCATTCCATCGCTGGTCAGCTTTACGCCGGATTTTCCTCTCTCCAGCAAGACAACTTTCCATTCTCTTTCCAAGTCGTTTATCATACGGCTAATTCCTGATTGAGAATAATTCAGTATTTCTGCGGCTTTCGTGAAGCTGCCATATTCGACGGTCTTTACAAATGCCATGTATTTTTGGATGTTCATATCCATCGTATCACCCACTTTATCTATCTGATTTTGTTATCTATACTATGATAAACATTCGTTTTTGTAATCCTCTAAAGTATGGTAAACTGGAAGTACAAAAAAGTCAAGCAGGAGTGTGACAGCAAGTGTTTTATGTGAGTGAAATTCAAACGAAAGCGCCCGACCATTTTCAAACACCGCTTCAGCAGAAGGTGTATGAAACACTGGAAAAACTACAAATTCCCTTTGAGCGCGTTGATACCGATGAAGCGATTACAATGGAGGATTGTGCAGCCATAGATGACAAGCTGGATATGGACATGGTAAAGACCCTGTTTCTCTGCAACCGGCAGCAAACCGACTACTACCTGTTCATTACCGTAGGAAGCAAACCCTTCCGCTCCAAAGATTTCAGTACCGCCTTGGGAATTTCCCGTGTTTCCTTTGCCCCGGCTGAACAGATGGAATCCATGCTCGGCACAAAGATCGGCGCGGCCACCGTGTTCAGCGCCCTGTTGGAAACGGCACATAATGTCCAAATCGTCTTTGACGAAGATGTTGTGAAAGAGAAATGGTATGGTTGCAGTGATGGAACGACGACAGGTTATATGAAAATCTTGACGGAAGATATTTGCAATAAATTCCTGCCGTACACCCATCACCCTTTGTCCGTGGTCGAGGTGTGATATGGGACTTTATCAAAATCGGATTGTGGTGAAAGTAGGCACTTCAACCCTCACAAACGAAATGGGAAAAAGCGATCTGCGTTCTTTTGACCGTTTGGCGTGCGTCTTGTCTGATATTCAGAATATGGGCTATGAGGTCATTTTGGTTTCTTCCGGCGCGATTGCCGTAGGAACAAATAAACTGAACATGAAAGAACGGCCTTCCAGTATGCGGATGAAACAGGCAGCGGCAGCGGTTGGGCAATGCAGCATTATGTTTCTGTACGACAAGTTTTTCAACGATTATGATAAGACCATCGCTCAAATCCTGCTGAACGCAGAGGACATGGAGCAGGAAGAAAAGAAGGAGAACCTGATCAATACATTCAACGCTCTGCTGGAAATGGGGATCATACCCATCGTCAATGAAAACGACTCGGTCAGCTACACCGAGATTGAATCGGAGGACAGATTATTCGGGGATAACGATATGTTATCTGCTGTTGTTGCAGTGCTTTGCAGGGCAAAGCAGTTAGTCATTCTGTCAGATATAAACGGATTGTATGACTCAGACCCACGACTGTATCCGGGCGCAAAGTTAATTAGCCGCATTGAGAGGATAGATGAAACGGTTTATGCCCTTGCAGGCGGCGCTGGTTCCAGGCGCGGAACGGGCGGTATGAAAACAAAACTCCGAGCCGCCCAGTTAGCTACTGCCCAGGGAATTGATACTGTAATTACTAATGGAAAATCTCCGGAAGCAATCTACGAAATTATCAGAGGTAGGGAAGTTGGAACTTTGTTTCTCGGAAATAAATTTGCGTAAATAAGGCGTAGGCTGTTTCATAGATTGATAGATTGATATTTAATTAGATTGTTATTTAATTCTTTGGTATTTCTTTTATTTAGTATTTATTTGTGCGGGATTTTCCGTGTACGGTTTTCCCGTGAACGGTTTATCCGTATGCGGGCTTCCCGTATACGGATTTTCCCTATACGGATATTGCCCATACGGAGCATCCAGAAAATAAATTATTTAGCCTCTGAGCGCAGTTGGCATGGGTAAGAATACCGGGATGGCAAGCTATCCAAAAGCCGCTTACAGCGAAAGAAAGCGTCCAAAATCGACCCTTATCCTGACAGTACATTATCCTATCTATCCCTACTACAAAGTCAAGAGCCATCTGCCCCATAAGCCGATTAGATCGACGCAGAGGCAGAGGGTTTATTTTCCCAAATCATGCTGTCCATCAAGATTGATATTTATTTAGATTGCTACTTGATCCTTTGGTATTTCTTTATTTAGTATTTAATTGTGCGGGATTTTCCCCATGTGGTTTTTCCATGTGTGGATTTGCCACATCTGGATTTTCCATGCGTGGATATTCCCCGTATGGAGGAATTGAGAAACACCTGATTTGCGCTCTGAGCAGCGTTTTCCTATACGGGAATATCGGAATATGGCAAGCCCTTCAAAAGCCGCTTACAGCGAAAGAAAAGGTCAAAAATCGACCTTTATTCTGACAGTAAATCGCCCTGTCTATTCACCCATTCGAGGTAAAGAAACCGCCTGCCCCACAAGCCGATTGGCTCGGCTATAGGGACAGGCGGTTTGGATTTTCTGTTTGCTTACGCACTGCTGATTTTATGTCATTCTTTATTCGAGATTGTCATTGAACAGGTTGCGGATGGGCGCTAGTTCGTTTTCCCCTTCGGCGGTGTCGATGTTGTCCGAAACTGCTACCAAACGGATGTCATGTTCTGGAAAGAACTCCTCGGTCAGCCGGCCCACCTCTATGTAGTTGCGGCCCAGCCGGGACAGGTCCTTTACAAACACGGCGGCAGCCTTGCCAGCGGTAAGCTGCTCCATCATGTCGTTAAAACCGGGGCGGTCCATGGTAACGCCGGAAATGCCGTCATCCAGGAAGTGGACCAGGTTGGTGTAGCCTTTCTCCTTCGCCACCTTGGTCAGCAGCTTCTTTTGGTTCCCGATGCTGTAACTCTCACCCTCCAAGTTGTCATCGCGGGAAAGCCGCTCGTAGAGGAAAGCGGTCACATCACGGGATTTTTTATGATTCGACTGTCTCATTTAGTCCTCCTTCCTCCGGGACAGCCGAATAGCAATATAACTTGTCTATATTCATTATACCGCCAATCGCTGTTCCTGTCAGCCGGGTAAGCTGCATAGTCAGTTCTTTTCAACCTCTGACTGCATTAGGCGGAGCAGAATTGCCCCCAGGGTGTTGTTCCCATTCTCTTTGAAAACCGACTGAACAATAAATAACCTGTCATCAATGTGGTAGGTCGTTGTTTGTTCCAGAGTATTTTGACTTTCTGGATTGGAAGTTCCATTAGGCGGCTTCTTTTCTTGCATAGTGGTTCCCTCTTTCTAAAACTTCATGCCTGACCATTAGGGCAAGGAAAGGGAGAAAATCTTGCTCGCTGGGGGGTTAGCCCGGCAGCACCTTGAAGCGCGTCACAATGCTATGGATCAGCTTTGCTTCAAGCCTGAACCGCATATCTTCGTCAACGCACAGGTATGTATTCCCGTAATCGTCCTTCAGCGGCCTGGTGGCAAGAGCTCGGATGTACCTCTGAAAGTGAGCGACCAGGTTGGCAAGGGCGTCCTCGTCGCCGTTCACGGCTGCCAGGATCGCAGGCACCGGGATAGGTTTCACTTGTCTGTCCATTCCAATCCCTCCTTCATTAGGTATTCGCGCAGTTCCTTAAGCGCGATATTCCGGCGTCTGGTTATTGCCTGACGACTAATGTTCATCTGCTCGCTGATCTCACGGTCATTTAGCCCCAGAAAGTAGGACAGTAGGATCACATTCCGCTTGCCCTCCGGCAGCTGCGCTAAGGCGTCGGCCAGAAGATCGCCGGTCACGACGACCGGGAGCCCCTGCACTTCAAAGACATGCTCGTCCATGAAGTGCTTGTCCCATACGGCGGTCTGCTCCAGCTCGGAGGCGGTCAGCTCGTCCAGGGATTTTTCCTGGTCCCGGAGGCGGGCATATTCTCTCTGAATATACCGGGCCTCATTCTTCAAAACCTTGACACAGAAAGCACCAAACTGATTCTGAATCCGCTTCTCATTAGAGTCTTTCATTTTCTCACCTCCCTTCGCGCCGCAACGGGTGCGGGGTGGTGATTTCCTCCCTTTCGCCTCAGAAATGCAAAATTGGCAATTTTGGCAACCGCGAAAGGAAGAAAATTTTTATGAAAGGCTCCGCTGTAAAACGAAGTCCCACATAAACAGCAAAAAGCGCCCGACCGCAAAAAGCGGCCGGGCGCAAATGAATTAAAAGAAGTATTATGATGATTTGTCAGTTCATACTTATAAGCAAAATATACTGCCGTATAGTATGGGCTTTTTTTGACAGGTCAAATTTTGTCTGTTTATGTCGATAGTGTTTTTGCAACACGACGGCTCCCTCCATAAGCCGCCGTGTCTGTCAGCGTTAGGACATCATTCCTATAGGGAAAAAAGGACGGCGGCCTTGATTTCTCAAAACCGCCGTAAAGTTAATTAGGCATGGGAAAAGGGCTGATGTACGACGGCTTTTTTTCTTTTGCCATCGTGCGGCAAACTGTTCAGTACTTAATCATTGATAAGCCTGATTTCATATACAATTGGATAGTAGAACGGTGTTTCTTCCGTAAAGGCGTCTTTAAGCGTTACAGTAACGGCATCCCCTTGGTAAAAATCGCTAATAGAGATTTCCTCTCCATCTGCGTTTAATAATTTTGTTTCCCCACTGATTCCAAGAGAGTTCGTGGGGTTACCATAGATTTCAGTTGTTCGCTCCACAATTAACCGAATTTCTCCATCGGGCTGTGTAACTGATTCCTGTACAATAGCGTTAAACGACAGCTTAGACCATTTGGGCGATTGTGTTATCAATATCACGGCCGCGACAATAACAACCGCAACTACTCCAATTATGATGTACTTCTTGTTTTTCATTTTTCGCCTCCCTATGCAACCTGGTGCTTCTTAAAGCCGATCCTTGCCAGGGGTAGCAAAATCAGCGACAATATCACATACAAGACAGCCCTCATTGTAAAGGCATCCAAAACTACTGGGCCGAGTTGATAGGAAAGGTACGATCCGAAGTTCGGTATAAGAGATTGATAGGGTGTCACGAACACAAGCAAATTGTAGATACCACTGGTCCCATTCGGAGAGAGGAACATGGGAATGAAAAGAACCGGCACAACAACAATCAACACCTGATATGGACTTTTCATTCTTGCAGACAATAAAAGCGTCAGACCAATCATGGCAATCAGCACCAGATAAATGACCGCTAAATTGATGAGAGTTCCTTCCAGGAATGTCAAGGGGTATGGGACGGTAGTTCCGTTAATCTGCAAAGGAAGATTCCAGCCATCAATTCCAAATGCAGTAAGGGGCAGTGCAAACGCAATAGGAACATGAAGCGTGAACGCCAGCACTCCAAACAGAAGTGCAGCCAGAATTTTTGCGGTGGTTAATTTAGTCTTGCCGTATTTGCCAGACAGGATGACCGCATCTGTACCAGCCTGATATTCACCAGAGAAAACAGGTGCAATCACGATGCAGATTGCCAGAACTGCAAACATCAGAAGCTCAAATGCGGCAATAATGACTTCCCATCCTTCAAAGTAGCCATATTGAAATGGTTCTTCAACCTTACTGTTCATATTCCGCCAATAGTCTTTTCCTGCTTCAGATAGCCCATTTGAGGGATTGTTCAGTATCGTTTCGATTTTGTCCTGCCTTGCCTGATAGAAATCTGTTCCATCAGAAACATCTAAATCAGTAAGCGCATTATAACCAACACTTACGTTTGGAGCTGCATAGTTTCTGGCGATCAAGCCGAGTAGATTTTCTCGTGGGGCAATACCGTTCCAGTATGCGTCATCAATTAAAAATTCTTCATTTCCGTCATATCCTACATTGTCGGGATTATCAAAAAGCGCCTGAACTTCTCGGATTGTTTCGGTAATGTACTCATTCGTGAGGGGGACAGAGATTGCCGCATACTGTTCTTTTTCGTATGCAATACCCTCAAGCCCCCGAAGGACTCCATCCTGATTGTAGGTTTGAAACTGTAAGATCGGCAGTCCAAAGAAAACAGCCGTGATAAGCAGGCTTGCCGCCATGACGATCAGGGTAGATTTTTTTCGCAGGATTTTCAGAAATTCATACTTAACTAAATATTTCATCATTTTCACTCCCCTCGTTCTGTATATCTTCACTGAAATGGTATAGGAACAGATCTTCAAGGCTCGGTTCAACGCTGTGGGCATCCGGCGCTGGGGCTGCATCTTCTACAATGCGTAAACGAACCTGATTTCCTTCGTGATGCAGGTTGACAACGCGGAGATTCCTGCTGTATTTGGCAGCCTCACGTTCGTCCACCATTACCTCCCACACTTTACCCCGGATACTTTCCGTAACTGTTTCCATAGGCCCTTGGAGTAAAATTTCCCCCTGTTTCATCATCAGGATAATATCCGCAATGTATGAAACATCCGAAACAATGTGGGTGGACAGGATCACGATTTTGTCTTTGGCGAAGTCGGAGATGATATTGCGGAAACGTACCCGTTCCTTCGGGTCAAGCCCTGCGGTTGGCTCATCCAGAATCAGGATGTCAGGGTCATTCAGCTCTGCCTGTGCGATTCCAAGGCGCTGCTTCATGCCGCCGGAATAAGACTTGATTTTCTTGTCTGCCACATCGCGCAGGTTTACCAGTTCCAATAATTCCTCTGTCCGGGCCTTGGCGCTTTTTTTATCCAGCCCTTTTACTGCTGCCATATAAAGCATAAACTCGCGGGCCGTGAAATCAGGGTAAAAGCCGAAATCTTGGGGCATATAGCCCAAATGCGTATAATACTGTTCTCCCAGTTCCTGAATCGTCTTTCCGTTCAGACGGATGCTGCCCGAGGTCGGCTTCAACACTCCGCAGATCATCCGCATCAAAGTTGTTTTTCCTGCTCCGTTCGCGCCAAGCAACCCATACACACCGGGTTCCAGATTGACGCTTACATTATCGACAGCAGATTTCATTCCGTATTGCTTACGCAAACGCTGTAATTGTAATTTCATACAAACCCTCCTGTTCGTTCTGATTTAGACCAAATAAAAAATGGATGATCTATGGTTATATCATAGATCACCCATCTTAGGTCTGACTTTTCCGTATCTTAATTTAACCTTAATTTGCTGGAATCAGGATAGAAAATTCCGTACCTTCACCCGATTTGCTCTTGACCTTAATCTCGCCGCCATGCAGAACAACAATCTGTTTTGCAATCGCAAGGCCAAGGCCGCTGCCCTCCGGCTTTTCTTTTGTATTTGTCCCCCGGTAATACCGGGTAAACAGTTCGGCCTGCTCCGCCTCGTCTATGCCAACGCCATTATCACGAACAGAAATACAAATGCCTTTCCTCTTATCTTCCGAAACAGATACAGTTACTTTTGTGTCCGGCGGATTATGAACGAGTGCGTTGATTACAAGGTTTCCTACAGCGCGGCGGAATAGATCAGGGTCGATAGCAGCGATATGCTCCGAAAGATTGCTTTCACTTTCAAACTCAATATCTCTGTCAGAAAAAACAGGGTCATTCGCAATGTCAATCACCAACTCTTTGAGATAACGTACCAGCCGCACCTGCTGGGGATGAAAGGGAAACGCGCCGGATTCCAGTTGGTAGGTCAATTTCAAATCATTCATCAGTTTTTCCGCATAATCAACATTTTTCAAAATGATAGAACCGTATTCTTGAACCGTCTGGATATCAACTGCGGTGCCATCCGCCAGCATCTCCGCATAGCCTTTAACAGGAGAAAGCGGTGTTTTCAGATCGTGGGTAATATTCGCAATCCATTCTCGACGCGTGCGATCTGTCTCTTCTTTTAGCTGATCGCTATGCCGGATTTCTACATCCATATTGTTCAATGCATTATAGACACCACTGAATATGCCCTTCTCTGGAAGTGGTTGATATGTGCGAAGTGAAATGTTCCCAATACCTTTCCCATCTGCCGCGTGAGCCAAAAACCATATACGAGAAACAAAACAACGACAACAAATGAAAGGGAGAATATGACCGTGCGAAATATGGGAGAAAGACGGCTCACGGTTTCTCCGTTGTAGTAAAGCATATATTTTCCGATGGCATACGGAAAACCAATCACATAACTCCACGTCTGGCCAGAATCCTCAAAACTACTCACAAAAACGGTATATCCATCCTCATAGGTGCTTGTCCCGAGTTCGACCAATTCAGACGCTGAGTAGCTTGCAGGGTAGTTCTCCGGTCTGTTATAAGCGAAAACCTCCTGACCAGATTCATCAATGACCTGCAGC
>CABRZL010000042.1 GCA_902475435.1 uncultured Eubacteriales bacterium
TCACCGGCCATAGCATTATACTCCTCGGCTTCCTCCGTAGTCATGGTTAACGTAGTCGGGCATCCCCAGGAATTATCCTTGTCTTTCATCCAGATCTCAGGTGCTTCCAACTGCTGCTCTGTCATTCCCTGATCCTTTGCCGATACATCCGTCAAGCAAACTGTATTTTGGAGCATATAACGGAACTGCGCCAGAGTCGGCGTCATTCCCTCAGGATTGTTCACAATCAGATCCGTATATTGTTTGTTCCCCTGATCATCATATTCAAAGGTAACGCCCTCTACGCCCCAGTTGGCCAGAACAGAACCTTCCTCCGTATAGCGATAATCCATCCACTGAATTGCAATTTCCGGAATATCACAAGCGGTTGTAATAACGCAGTTTGACATGGTAGACAGCGTCTCAAAATTGGTTTGTCCCAAATGCGTTACATCGCCTTCATTTTTTACCGCATCCTGAATCGCTGCAATTTCAAAATCCGGATCCTGTGCAGCTTCATTATACTGCTCAATATAATCCTTCTCTGACCACCACAGAGAACTTTCTCCACTGGTAACCATTCCAACATCGGCGCCGCCCTGCATGCCAAAATCCTCACTCATAAAGTCCTGGTAAATCCAGCCCTTGGCATACCAATCGGATACCAATGTGACATACTCTTTAAACCCATCGGTGAGAACACCGCTCTGGAGCTGTCCGTCAATTTGGAACCAGGGCAATGTGGCTTCAAAAGAATTGCCAAAGGAAGCCAGCGTATCAAAACCAGCCGTCAGATAACCAAACCCCGGATCGCCGGACATGGGGAGTTGCACTGTGGCTCCATAAGTGTTGTAGGCCTGCTCAATATAGGCCTCATATTCCGCATAAGTATTGATCTCAGCCGGATCCATGCCGAATTCCCTTGCCCAGTCTGCCCGAATCTGAGGTCCTTTATTGCAAGGGGCCCCGGTATCGTATGCAGCTGCAAAGAATACAATTCGACCTTCATCGGTCATAGCATCCCGAAGATTTTGATCATTCGCATGAATAATCGCATTGTAGTTGGGCGCGTATTCCTCAATATAGGGAGTTAAATCCAAGAACACATCGTCTTCTACGCCTTTATCATAGCCTCCGGGGTAGTTGGTAGCCGCTTCACAATAGATATCGGCATAGTCTTGAGAAGCCATCTGCAAGTTAAATTGTTCTCCAAAATTCATTGGATGAAATAGTTGAAAGTCCACGTGAACATTAGACATCTCTTCCAAAGTATTATAGAACAAATTGTCAGACATGTCTTGGCACCAGTCCTGAACCTGAGGATTGAACCGCATGAAGAAGGTCAATGTCACAGGTTCCTCACTCAGCGGCATGGGAATCTCAAAGTTCTGAGCTTCCAGAGCTCCCTCCGCAGCTGAAGATTCTACAGCAGATTCCTCCGCAGGCTCCTGCACAGAGCCAGGCTCTTCAGGCGCTTCAGATACTGGAGCAGTCTCTTCCGACACTGCTGCGGTTTCTTCCGGAGCGCTGGCAGTTGAGGATGCCGTATCTTCTCCGCATGCAGCGAATACCCCCAGCATTATACACAACGCCGACAAGATTGCACATACTTTTTTCATTTGTTTCCACCTTCCATATTACAGTTGCTAGGTTACTTTTATATTTAATCAACACGTTTTTTCCCTGTCAAGTAACATTTCTTGCGGATTCTGAATGCTCAGTTTTCAATACCAAATCGGTCTCCCTGAAAGATTTGCTTTTTAACCATTCTCTGATCTATGGCCCCCAACACCGCAATCTTGTCCCGGCTCCACAGAGGAGCCAGCATGACGTTGCGATCCCCATCTCCTGTAAGACGTTCTATCACTGTCTCCGGTGGAAAATATCGAAGCTGCTCTGTAACAAGTTCCACATAGTCCGTTTTTTCCAAAGGAACATAATCTCCCTGCTCCCAAAGAGCCTCCAATGGCGTTCCTCGATTCACATGAAGCAAATGAATTTTTACCCCGTCGGGACATAGATGCCCCACTTGCTCGGCGGTCTCAATCATCATTTTAAACGTCTCTCCCGGTAGTCCATCTATAAGATGGACGCAAACCCGTATTCCCATGCTTTGCAGAGCCTTAAATCCCCGTAGGAAACACGCGAAATCATGTCCCCGTCCTATCCGCTCTGCGGTGCAATCATGGACCGTCTGCAACCCCAGTTCTACTGTAAGATATGTGCTTTGATTGAGCCTTTCCAATTCCTTCAGCACGTCATTTCCCAGACAATCTGCCCGTGTCGCAATTGCTATTCCCACTACATCAGGATACCGAATCACTTCTTCCCAAGTGTTCACCAATTCTGGAAGTGAACCGTAGGTGTTCGTTCCTGCTTGGAAATAGGCAATTAGCTTTGCTTTGGGCCATTTTTTGTGAATTCGCAACCGCTCTGCTGCAAGCTGCTCCATTACAGATCCATTGCCAGTAAAATATCGACTGCCATTTTCACAAAAAATACAGCCGCTAATACCAACTGCACCATCACGATTGGGACACGTACATCCAGCATCCAGACTTGCTTTCCATACTCTTTCTCCAAATTTACGCAAATAATAGCTATGTAACGTATGATAGTGCTTATGATTTGGAAAAAAGGGAGACATCCTATTATTGTTACTCATATTCAAAACCCCAAACCGCAAACGATAAAATCCTGAAATTCGTCAAGGAAAACCATCAATCACGTAATTTCATTCTTTATCAAATTGAAAACAGCAAAACATGGACACACTCCAGTGTGTCCATGTCCACTATCTCCGCCGTCTTACCCGCAATTTCTCTAATTTAAAGTGAGAAACTTGATCTTCCTTGGCATTATACATCCGCGCTGCCAAAAAAGCAATTCCACCAGAAACGAGACACGTCAGGATATCTCGTACATAAGAGTTGGTAAGAATATCCGCTTGGAACAATCCATCCGGCAACATCGCCGCAAAATGCATCAACGGAATCAACAAATAATATATTTTCTTTCCATCATCTTCCATGGTATACCACAACAATACACACAACGAAATTTCTCTCACCAAAAAGAAGACACGATTAACACCTGTAAAAATGAATTGCCATGCATTTTGGCTGGAGATCATCTCCAGAAGGCTTAGCGCCTCCTCCGAGTTAGCGCCGCTGTTCTCTACAAAAGTTTCCATGCCAGTTTTCACGAACTCAGATGCCGTGGTATAGCAATTGAAATAGTAGGCACCGCATACACAAAGATAAACTCCACCAAAGCCGATTGCAAAACCAATGGCCGCATCCGCCTTATCAAAGTTTCCTCTGACGCCATATTTGATAGCCGCAAAACGAATCAATTCCCGGGCAAGTACCACCGATACTACAATATAAATTCCATGTGTCAATCCGCTCTGGGGCACGCCCAAATTTAAAGCTACCAAATCAAAAATATTCTCCAGCAGCATAACAAGTATGTACGAGAAAATACCCAAGATAATCTGAGACAGTTGAATACGGTCCCGCACGGTATACCATGCCACCAAAACTGCCACAATACAAATGGCGGCTGTAACCATTAAACAGGTTACAGTAAAAGATTCTATATTAATTTCAGATGCCATAGACGTCCTTTCTCACCGGTACAGGAAAAGCGCCGCCTCCAAATACGCCAGTATTTCGAGGCGGCACTCGTTTGAAAAACTTATTTCCGATTAAAAATTCGGAAAATATCATCAATGTCAGATACATTAGGCGCAGTAGACGCCTCAGGCTCTGCTTTCGCTTTTTCACCGGCAGTTGTAAATACGCCGCTCTCTCCCGAATCGTCAAACCCAGTGGCAATCACCGTTACCCGCAGTGCATCCTCCAAATCCTTATCGAAAGTCGCTCCAAAAATAATATTTGCGTCTGGATTAGCTGCCTCCATGACAATATTCGCAGCGGTTTCTACATCCTCCAACTCCATATCCGGCGCACCAGTTACATTGATAAGCACGCCCATGGCCCCGTTAATCGAGGTTTCCAACAAGGGGGAAGATACAGCAGCCATCGCGGCAGCTTCGGCTTTTTCTTTTCCTGCAGCTATACCTACGCCCATATGCGCCCGACCCGCATCCCGCATAATAGCAGATACGTCCGCAAAGTCCTGGTTAATCAGCACATTATCAGAATACCCCACCAGTTCGGAAATAGAACTGACCGCCTGCTTGAGCACATCATCTGCAATACCAAACGCATTGGCAAACGTAATCTTCTGGTCAGTAACATACTTCAAACGGTCATTTGGAATGATAATCAGGGAATCGACCTTATCAGACAAATTGGAGATTCCCTCCTCTGCCTGTGCCATTCGACGGGCGCCTTCAAACTTAAACGGCTTTGTTACTACGCCAACCGTCAGTGCGCCGCTTTCCCGGGCAATATCAGCAATGATCGGCGCGGCCCCGGTACCGGTACCGCCGCCCATACCTGCGGTAATGAATACCATATCCGTATTTTCAAGCATTTTGGCAATCGAGGCACGGCTTTCCTCCGCAGACTTCCGGCCAATATCCGGCTTGGAACCTGCGCCCATTCCGCCCGTAAGCTTTTCTCCGATTTGAACTTTTTCCGGAGCCTTGGACTTGTTGAGATCCTGCTTATCTGTGTTGACGGCAATAAAATCAACGCCCTGAACACCGGCCTCAATCATGCGGTTGACAACATTGTTGCCCGCGCCGCCAACACCGATGACTTTAATGGCGACAACTCTCTCGGGATAGGATTCGCTCATAAGTTTTTCCTCCTAAGTACTTTATTCACACGCATCCATGCGCAAAGAAGCTATTTTGCTTATATTTTATCGCACAAGACCCGCCGGGTCAATAGCAACTTTTGATTTTCCACAAATTTATGCCAATGGATGGAACACCGCTTGGCTTCCAGACGTAAAGCTTAGGTCTAAAGCACCACGCGCGTCACTGCTTAATTTTTCAATGGCCGCCTTCATATACTGGAGTTTATAGGCAAGATCCGATCCATCCCCCAGGCGCACCTCAATTCGGCCCTCATAATTCAGACTGACTTGATCGAGATCCGTTACATCGACGCTCCGAATCAGACCGGAAAGCTCCGCTTCCTGAATCTCCTGTACCACTCTCATGGCTAGCGCTCCCCGTTCCGCATCATCGAAAACTGCCAAATCCCCCGCCGTCGGCAAATCAAGCGCCGTCCCTTTAATCAAAGGATATGCAATTTCCGCATCTTCATCCAACTCTTCTAAAAGTTTGCCTTCCAGATTCATCAGCCAATTCACGCCAAACTCCGATTCCGCTGCTACTGCAGCCTGACATTCCTGAACCGCAAACTGAATGGTTCCGGGCAGCACTTTCGATATCTCCACTTGTTCCACATACGGAAGCTTTGTAAGTATACGGCTGGCAGCCTGTGTCTTATTCACGCCCATTAGCACATCCCCCACCGTAATTCCGCTGGCATCAGCTACCTCTTCAGCAGTATAACGAATGTTTCCGTTGACCTCGAAGTCACGGACTCGGAAAAACACCAGCATGAAAAGAAATACCACCGCCACCGCAATCAGAGTTTTACCCCACATAGGCAAACCGCCTTGTTTCCGATTGGCTGCATTTTCCTTTTGCTCATGCTGCTCTATACGGAGCCGGCGAAGATGCGCCCGCTGATTTTTTGCACGTTGGGCCGCAGATTGCGAACCGGTCTTCTTTTTTGACACATTGGACGATTTCTTTTTCTGCTGCGCCATGGGCGTTTCTCCTTCCCAGCGTTATATCAATTCCAGAATGATCTCATAGATTTTCTGAGCAGAATCCGGCACCGCCAATTCCTGCACCGCTTTGCCCATAGCATTCAATCGTTGCCGATCCCCCAGCAATGTCTTTGCCACTTCATACAACCGATCTCCATCGCATTCTGCCTCTCGAAGGACAACAGCCGCTCCATGCTCCTCTAAAATACGTGCATTCTTTTCCTGATGGTTATCCGTTACATTGGGCGATGGAACAAAGATGGCCGGCTTTCCTGCCGCCGCAGTCTCAGCAATTGTTGCGGCGCCTGCCCGACAAATTACCAAATCTGCCGCTGCCATAACCGTCGGCATGTCATAAATATACTCCCGCATATCAATCGCCGGGGATTTCTTCAAATCGACCCCTTGCTCTTTTACATAATTTGGCATCCACTTCCAGCCATAGCTGCCAGTAGCATGAATATGCTGGAACGGTATGCCGTCTTGACACTCTAACGCCATGAACCGGGCGATCTTCTTGTTCATCTCCCGCGCCCCCAGAGATCCCCAATAACTCACTACCACGGGTCGCTCATCCAGCCCCAGTTTCTTTCTGGCCTGATCTCTTCTGGTAAACAGGAACTCGCCACGCACAGGCATACCAACAACTCGAACCTTCTCCGGATGAGGATAACAATTCCGACTCTCCTCAAAGGACACCATAACGCGGTCAACCTTGTCCATGACCAATCGGGTTGTTAATCCCGGTACGGCATTGGACTCATGGAGGGCTGTGGGAATTCCCCGTTTGGCCCCCTGATGCAGCATAGGATAGCTGGCATATCCTCCCGTTCCCACAATAACATCGGGACGAAAGTCCCGAATAATCTGATCCGCTTTTCTGCGGCTACTAATCATATAAGAAATGGCTTTAATATTGTGCAGAATGTTTTTCGGCGTTGGTTTTCTCCAAAAGCTGGCAATCTGTACCGTTTCTAATCGGAATCCCGCTCGTGGCACCAAATCCGCTTCCATCCCATCGACCGCTCCCACAAAGAGAATATCCGCATCCGGCCGGTGTTCCTTGATTAAATTTGCCACAGCAATAGCCGGACTGATGTGTCCACCGGTACCACCGCAGGTAAAGATTACATTCATGCTTTTCACAACCTTAATAAAGCCTTGCAGCATTTCACTGCACAATTTATATTATAGGAACCCGGCGGAGCACTGCCGTGACGCTCCCAAAATCAGCCCCATCTCCCCCAACTGGATCAACAGCGCCGTACCACCATAGCTGAAAAACGGAAGGGAAATCCCTGTAGAAGGCAGCAGATTTGTCACGACTCCAATATTGAAGAAAACTTGAAGTGCAGTCAATGTGGTAATTCCCGCCACAGTCAACGCCAAAAATCGATCTCTGACATGCATGGCAATCCAGTATCCTCGCAGGATCAGAAGCGCATAAAGTGTCAGGATTGCAACCGCCCCAACCAGCCCCAGCTCTTCACAGGCAATTGCAAAAATATAGTCGTTATGTTCCTCTGGTAAATACAGATATTTTTGTCTGCCCTGGCCAAAGCCCAGTCCCAAAAGTCCTCCACTGCCAATGGCATACAGCGATTGAATAATTTGATAGCCATCATCCGTTGGGTCAGAAAACGGATCTTGCCAGGCTGTAATCCGCGATGCCTCATATCCGCCTGCTCCTAATATCAGTACCAGTCCCAACAGCATCACACTGCCACCCAAAATGAACCATCGATATTTCACACCACCTAAAAAGAGCATTGCACCGGCAGTGCAGGCAATAATGACTATGGCAGAGTTGTGCGGTTCCAATCGCAGCAATATTACAATCACTACCAGGATCGCAGCAAATGGAGCAATCCCCCAACGAAATGTTTCCATTTTCTCCTGGAATGCAGCTATCATGGCAGCATAGCTGAGAATTACGCCAAGTTTGGCAATCTCGGAGGGCTGAAAAGACACCCCAAGCCGAATCCACCGTGTAGCGCCGTTTTCAGACTGGCCAATTCCGGGCACAAACACCAGCACCAAAAACAATACTGATGCGCCCAAAATTGGGAAAGCCATTTTACGGATCAGCGCGGGCTTTATACGGCTGATCGCCAACATAGCAGCTATTCCCACCAAAGAGAATACGAGCTGTCGCTTAAAGAAATATGCGCTGTCTCCGGTCTCATAAAGAGCTCTGGCATAGCTGGCAGAATAAATCATCATAAGCCCCAGCGCTGTCAGCAGAATTGTAAGCAACAGGAACGGCAAATCCACAAGGCTATTCCCCCGCTCCTGGTTTTCCACGTCCGGCAGCCGAGGTTTTCTCATGGCGCCTCCTTATCCCATTAAAAACGATGCATGACTCCCAAATATGCCAAAATACAGAATAGAACTGTAATGACTGCAAAAACAATGACAATTTTCACTTCGCTCCATCCACCCTTCTCAAAGTGGTGATGGAGCGGAGCCATACGGAAAATCCGCTTGCCATGGGTGAGTTTAAAATAAGTGACCTGAATGATATCGCTGAGCGTCTCTATAATATATATGATTCCCACCAAAATCAATACCAACGGCATATCCAATGCATAGGCCAACCCACAGACAGCGCCGCCCAAAAACAGCGACCCCGTATCGCCCATAAAGACTTTGGCAGGGTGGAAATTATAAATCAGGAATCCGAAAAGGCCGCCAACTAAAGCAGCAGAGAACAGCGACGCTCCTATGTCATGCCACTTCCAAGCTACTACCGCATAGAAGATCATCACCGGAACAGTCACAGAAGAAGCCAGGCCATCAACCCCATCGGTGATGTTCACCGCATTGACTGTCCCCACAATAATAAAGATACTCAGAATCAGGTACAAAATCCAGGGAATTGTGACGCAGATATTGACAAATGGAATATATAATTCCGAGGTCAAATGTCCCATTTTTCGCAGCAATACCAGATACAAAGCCGCTGCCGCAAGTTGAAGTAAAAGTTTTTGAAGTTCCGTCAAACCCAAATTGCGTTTTTTTCTTACCTTAATAAAATCATCTAAAAATCCGATTGCGCCAAAAACAAGAGAAAAACCAAAGAGCAAAAGATGCGTATAGTCCCCCTCGAGCATAGCATCCCAGCCTGTAATGATACAGACCAGACAGCCCAACATAAAGATTACACCGCCCATTGTAGGCGTTCCCTGCTTCTCATTGTGCCAAGTCGGCCCCACCTCTCGAATGCTCTGCCCTATATGCAAGGCCCGCAGGGCCGGAATGATCAATTTGCCGGCAATGGCGCTGATCACAAAGGCCAATAAACAGGTAATGATACTTTGCATATCCTATTTCCTCCGAATGATTAGTCGTCCTTCATAAACTGCTTCAGGATTTCTTCCATGTGCATTCCGTGACTGCCTTTAAACAGCAACACGTCACCAGGCTTGGCACGGCTCCTGAGCACGTTGAGAAGCTCCTCCTGACTCAGGAAGTTCATAGCACAGCGCTGGCTCATACCGCCCGTCAGCGCTCCATACACCATATGGATGGAAAGCGGACCGTAGGTCAATAATAAATCCGACTTATATGCTGCCACACGTCCGATACGATAATGTTCTGCACTGGAATGATTCCCCAGCTCCAGCATATCTCCCAAAACTGCAATATGATGGGACTTTTCTCCGGTACCACTGGTATCCTTCAAGACACGCAGGGCAGCCTCTGTAGACTCCGGCCCGGCATTATAGGTATCGTCAATAATCGTATATCCCTTCCAATGAATGGTTTGCTGCCGCTGACTGGTGTTGACATACTCACGCATGGCCGCCTGAATCTGCTCTACTGGCACCTGGTAATGCAGTGCCACGGAAATTGCTGCCAAAGCATTATGTACATTATGGAGTCCTCCCACAGCCAGATCCACCGGAAAATCCTGCCCCATACCTTGCACCCGGAAGGAGCTTTTTCCCTCCTGAAGCTTCACATCTACAGCACGTATATCGCAGTCCGGATTTTCAATGCCGAAATACCAGGTCTCGCACTGGTTCTTCTCACGAAGGTTCCACAACAACGGTTCATCTCCATTAAAAAAGCAGGTTCCTCCGGGGTGCATTCCCTCCAAAATCTCCAGCTTTGCCTTGAGAATCCCCTCCCGGCTACCAAGGTTTTCAATATGCATACTTCCGATGTTGGTAATGACTACTGTATCTGGCCGGCCAATGGATGTGAGCAACCGCATCTCTCCAAAATGATTGATCCCCATTTCCAGCACCAGCATCTGGCAATCCGGATTTACTTTTCCTATGGTTATGGGAAGTCCGATATCATTGTTGTAATTTTTTACCGTACCATAGGTTCGATAGCTCTTTTCCAACAATGCCATTATCATGGTTCGAGTGGTTGTCTTTCCCACGCTTCCGGTAATCGCAACTGTTTTACAGGAGAGTTCCTCTTTATAGGCCCTCGCAATGTCCTGAAGCGCCTTCCTGACATCCTCTACAATCACCAGAGGCAAATCTACATCTACCACGCGGCTGACTACCGCTGCCGCTGCACCCGCCGCTTTCGCCGCCGGCACATAGTCGTGGCCGTCATGCTCCCCGGTCAACGCAAAAAAAAGGTTGCCGGCTTCAATTTCTCTGGAATCATGACATAGGCCATTGATTGTAACATTCTGAAATTCCGGCTCTACTGTTCCATCGCACCATTGCGCAATCTGACTAAGCGTCGTGGGTTTCATGTTTTACCGTCCCTTCTGTTCTTTCAGTGCAGAGGCTACTTCCTCCCGCTCGTCAAGATGAGTTTTTTCTGTACCTATAATTTGGTAGGTTTCATGGCCTTTGCCACAGAGTACAATCACATCATTTTTTTTCGCCATGGCCATTGCTCTGCGAATGGCCATCCGACGGTTTTCTTCCACAATACAATTAGACGGATCGGGTATGCCTGCTAAAATCTGATCAATAATTTGAAAGGGATCTTCTGTTCGTGGATTATCCGAGGTGATCACTGCAATATCTGACAATCTGGCCCCAATTTCGCCCATAATCGGGCGCTTTGCATTGTCTCGATCTCCTCCACATCCAAAGACCGATATAAGCCGCCCTTTACAGAATCCCCGCGCCGTACGCAGTACATTTTCCAACGAATCCGGCGTATGGGAATAATCGATTAAAACGGTGTATTCTGTTCCCGGCGTGGGAACTACCTCTACTCGACCCTTTACTCCATGTGCAGAACCCAACGCCTCTGCTGCTACAGGCAGCTCAATCCCCAATGCCATTGCCGCACCCAGCACACACAGTGCATTGTACACAGTAAATCCTCCAGGAATCCCCAAGTGTACAGGCACAATTTCACTGCCGTACTTTGCATCAAATTCTACACAATCCGAATTGAGCACAACATGCTCGGCCATCAGATCAGCCGTATGGTGCTGTCCATAGGTAAATGCCCGGCATGTTGCCTCCGACATTATCTTTTCACTTGCCGCGTCGTCTATATTGTAAACACCCACATCACACATGCGGAACAACATGGCTTTTGCCTCTCGATATTCCTCCATGGTTTTGTGGAAATCCAAATGATCTTGGGTCAGATTGGTAAATATGGCCACATCAAAATGGACTCCCGCCACTCGATTTAGCGCCAACGCATGGGATGAAACCTCCATTACCACATGCGTGCAACCGGCCTGCGCCATCTCAGAGAAGAGTTTTTGCAGCTCATAGGACTCCGGTGTGGTATGCTCTGTTTCTATGACTTGATCCCCGATCATATTCTGAATCGTTCCAACCAGCCCCACCTTAGCTCCCAGTGTTTTTTCCAGCACAGTCTTCAGAAGGTAAGTGGTCGTTGTTTTTCCATTGGTCCCTGTGACTCCAATAAACCGCATTTTCTCCGCCGGCCGTCCAAAGAAATTTGCCGATGCCAACGCCAGGGCCAGACGAGTGTTTTTTACCTGAACATAGGGAATATCTCCCTCCGGCACACATTCGCAAAGTATTACCGCGGCTCCCTTGTCTATTGCCATGGGAATAAAACTGTGTCCATCCACAGCATACCCCGTTATCGCCACAAACATATACCCAGGTTTTACCGCCCTGGAATCGTATGCGAGTCCTAAAATCTCCAGATCCATGGACACCGCAGCGGATAAAATCTCAATTCCCGCCAGAATATCATGAAGTTTCATAGCGTCTATCTCCTTAATCTCTTGCGCTGAGGTCTGAGAATTCCACCTCTATCACAGTCCCCGGGGAGACCTCTTCCCCCGCCGACGGCGTCTGTGTAGCTGCTACTATGGTACTTTCAGAGCCTGTTGCGCCAATGATTTTCATGTACAGTCCCTGTTCCGTGAGAATTTGATTTGCCGTCTCTGCATCCTTTCCAACGACATTGGGCACCACAACGTTCTCATCCGGCTGTTCCTCTCCAAAATACAGGATAATTTCACTTCCACCGGGAATGGTCGCCCCTGCGGCCGGTACCTGGTCTGTGACCTGTTCCTGATCCCCCTCGGATCGGAAGGTGAGATTTTTTTCCCGAAGCGTTTCCTTGGCTTCTTGCTCCGTCATGCCAGTGAGATCCGGAACAGAAACATCCGCCAACGCGGCTTCCTCCTCTGTATAATCCGGTTCGATACCCAGATAAGGGAGAATATCCGCCAACACATCACGCACCGTTGGCGCGCCCATCTGACCGCCTGAAATATAATACCCCGTTTCTTTTGACGGCGTATCTAATGCCACAAGTACAATATACCGCGGATCGTCCATGGGCGCAATGCCCACAAAGGAGACAATTTTATCCTCTACCGGATTCCCATCCTCATCATACACGTCAATTTTTTCAGAAGTGCCGGTTTTTCCGCCAATGCGGTAGCCAGCAATCTGAGCATTTTTTGCAGTTCCCTGGGAAACAACCGATTCCAACAGTTCACACATGGTGCTGGAAGTCTCCTCGCTGATTACCTGACGTAGGACGGTTCTGGTTTTTTCCTCGATTACATTCCCCTCGTCATCCAATACTTCTTTCACCACATGCGGTTCTAGAAGATACCCGCCATTCACCACCGCCGCAATTGCTCGCACCAATTGCAGTGGAGTCACTTTAAAAGTCTGTCCAAAGGCGGCCGAAGCTAAAGACGCATAACTATCCGGGTTGGCAAGCGTGGCCTCATCAAAAAAGATACCGCTGGCTTCACCGCCCAGCTCAATTCCAGTTTTCTCTGTCAGCCCAAATTTATGAACATATTCGTAAAGTTTTTCACCACCCAAGCGAATTCCGATATTGGCAAACGCTACGTTGCAGGAGTTTTGGAGCGCTTCCGCCGTACTTTGCTGTCCATGACCGGCAGTTCTCCAGCAGTGAAGCGCCTTTGTTCGTCCTTTGATGGTGGTACTTCCACTACAAAAAAAGCTATCAGAAAGGCTCACTGCCCCCTCCTCCAACGCCGCAGCCAGCGTAATGCTCTTAAACGTAGAGCCTGGCTCATAGCCATCTGAAATCACGCGATTCCTCCATTGAGCAAGGCGTGCATTTGCGACTGCAGTATTATAGGCAGAGAGCAACGCTTCCTGCTCCTCTCCCTCTGCTTCCATCGCTTCCCGATATTGCTGTTCTAGTGCTTCCTGGGTTTTTATATCATAAATCTCCGCATAATTATTCGGATCATAGCTTCCCAACGTTGCCATTGCCAAAATTTCTCCGCTATCTACATCCATCACCACACCAAACGCTCCGTTTTGAACATCGTATTGTGTGATAGCCTCCTGCATATGCTTTTCCAGCATTTGTTGCACTGTTTGGTCAATGGTCAGTACCAGACTGCTTCCGTTTTCTGCATCATAATAGGTTTCATGGTGATATAGCATCTCTGTGCCATAGTTCCCTTTGGCCGACACAATCTTCCCGCTGTGCCCTGTAAGCGTCTCATCATAGGCCGCTTCAATTCCGTCGAGCCCCGTATTATCACTTCCCACAAAGCCCAGAACCTGCGCAGCAAGGGTCCCAGCAGGATAATACCGCTTGGTATCCGGCTCCAAATATACTCCGGTCACTTCGTTTTCTGTGATATAGCTACGGACCGCCGCCGCCTCCTCTTGTTCCACCTTGCGTTTCACAATTTGGTACCGATAACTGGTATCCTCCATAAGCTCTAAAATTTTAGACTTGTCCACATCTAAGAGATCGCTGAGACTTTGCGCAATAGCATCCGTATTTTGTCCTGAAAGCGCAAGTTCGTTCGGGTCAATGCATACATTTTCTACATCAGCACTGATGGCCAATACATTCATATTCCGATCATAAATAGTGCCTCTAGCAGCCGTGATGCTACTCTTTCTGGTCTGATTGTCTATTGCCATTTGGCTGAGACTATCATGATCTACGATTTGCAGCTGCACCAACTTACAGATCAACGGAATAAACACTGCAAATCCAAAAACAATCATCAGCACTGAAATCCGCCGTAAAATGACGCGATTGGAACCTCCGGGAATCTTAGGTTTGGGAACACGTGGCTTCAATGGGACTTCGCTCCTTCCGGATAAATAATGTTTCCCTTTTCACTATATGCCCTAAAAACGTCCCATATGTTTACTCAGTCCGTCATTTGTCCCCGAACATGAAGAACTTGTACCTCCTCCGGGTCTATCTTCTGAAGTCCTAAGTCCTTTGCCCGCTGATACAGACTTGGTAACTTATAGGCCTCCTGTTCCAGTTCTTCCAACGCTTCCTCATATTCTTCCAGTGTTTCCTCCAATTGAAGACTTTCTTGCCGAAGCTCATACAACTTTACATTTCCCGCCAGTAGGATCAACGCCATGACGAATATCATCAGTCCTATCAAAATTGCTCCGGAACTGATACGTCTTTTGTATTCTGCCTCCCAAATGGGGGAATGCAGCAAACAAACCGCCTCCTATATTATAATTTCTCACAAATCCGCAGTTTCGCGCTGCGGGCTCGTGGATTTTCGTCTAACTCTGCTTTTGGGGACAAAACAGGCTTTTTGGTAAGAATCTTTACCTGTGGCTTTTTTCCACAAACACAAACCGGAAAATCCGGCGGACACGTACAACCCTTGGCAGCCGTATTCATGGCTACCTTTACAATGCGATCCTCCAGAGAGTGAAATGTGATAACAACCAGGCGCCCGCCCGGATTTAACCTGGGAATAGCCTCTCCCATCATCTCCTCAATAGCGTTCAATTCGTCATTAACCGCAATACGGATAGCCTGAAAGGATCGTTTTGCGGGGTGCTGTTTTTCCCGCAACGCCTGAGCTGGCAAAGCAGCGCGAATTACCTCCACCAGTTCCAGTGTGGTTTCAATTGGTTTATCCTGGCGCCTATGGTCTATGGCCGCCGCAATTTGTGGGGCATATCGCTCCTCTCCATACTCGTAGAGAATACGCCGCAATTCTACCCGTGGCCATTGGTTCACCACTTCATACGCAGTCAACCGATCCTCCTGATTCATCCGCATATCTAATGGCGCATCAGCCATATATGAAAAACCTCGCTGGATATGATCCAACTGTGGTGAAGAAACCCCAAAATCAAAGAGCATTCCATCCACAGCCGAAATGTTTAATTCCTCCAAGATATGGCGCAGCTTCTTAAAATTACTATGAACCAGCGTGACCCGATCCCGATATGGCTCCAGCCGCTTTCGTGCAGCATCAATTGCAACGGCATCCCGATCTACACCAATGAGGCGCCCAGTCGTGAGCCGCTTCGCAATCTCTACAGAATGTCCGGCACCCCCCAACGTCCCATCCAAGTATATGCCGTCTGGGCGAATATTCAGCCCCTGGATACACTCCTCCAAAAGTACAGGCTTATGAAAAAATTCCATGGCCCGCCTCCTTATATTTCCAAAGATGCAAAGACAGCATCCATATTCTCCTCTTTTAAGAACGCCTGTTCCATGGCATCATAAACAGATGCATTCCATATCTCAGCCTTATCTCCAAACCCCAGCATGACTACTTCCTGGTCCAGATTCCCATAATTCCGCAATTCTGATGGCAAGAGAATCCTGCCCTGTTTGTCCGGCTCACACCGGACTGCATTTGCAAAGAAAAATCGTAGTTTCTGTGCTTGCGCCAGGGGCATGGCTTGTTTTTTCTCTTCAATATTTTTCCATGCATCTTCTGGCAAGACCATTAAAGAATGTTGAAGCCCAATGGTAACATAAAATGCATCGCCCAGCTCCTCCCGAAGCCGGGCCGGAACAAAAAGACGGCCCTTACTGTCAATATTATGTCGATATTTTCCTGTCAT